>JALNXI010000065.1 GCA_023230425.1 Methanoculleus sp.
AGTGCTCGCGCTCCTCCTCTTTCAAGTGTTTAGGCACGACGATGCGGACCCGCACCAGCATATCCCCGGGCTTCGTCTGCCACCGCACGCCCTCGCCCGGTATCTTCAGCCCGGTGTTGTACTGCACGCCGGCCGGGATATCGAGGATGACAGTGCGCCCGTCGATCGTCTTGACCTCGACCTCGGAGCCCAGCGTCGCCTGGGCAGGAGTGATATCGACGGTCGTCTCCAGGTCGTCGCCTCGCCGGGTGAACGTCCTGTGCGGTGTGACGGTGATCTCGATATAGAGATCCCCGCCCGGCGCACCGTACTCCCCGGCGTCGCCGTAGCCCTCCATCCGGAGGCGCATGCCCGTATCCACGCCCGGCGGGATCCGGACCTTCACGGTCTGCCGGCCACGCCGGTGCCCGCTGCCGCCGCAGGCCTTGCACCGGGACTCGGGTATCTTCCCCCGTCCGCCGCAGGCGGTGCAGGTGCTCATCCGGACGAAACTCCCGAAGATCGACTGGCTCATCTGCCGCATCTGGCCGCTGCCGCCGCAGGTCGTGCAGGTGGTGAACTTCTTCGTCTCGCTCCCCGAACCGTCGCATGCAGGACAGGGTTCGATATGGTCGAGGCCGACCTCTTTCTCGGTCCCGAACGCCGCCTCCTCAAGCGTCACCCGCATCTTCATCAGGAGGTCGGCTCCGGGGCGCGGACCGGAACTCTGCCTACCCCCGCCACCGAAGAAGGTGTCGAATATATCCCCGAACCCGGAGAAATCCGCGCTGAACCCGCCGGAGTATCCTCCGCCGCCGGAGTACGAACCCCGGGACGCATTACTGTAGGCGTCATGCCCCATCCGGTCGTACTGGGCGCGTTTCTCTGAGTCGGAGAGGACGCCGTAGGCCTCATTGATGCTCTTGAACCTCTCCTCGGCCCCCTCCTCCTTACAGACGTCGGGGTGGTATTTTCGTGCCAGGTCCCGGTAGGCTTTCCTGATCTCCTTGTCGTCGGCGTCACGCGAGACGCCGAGGGTATCATAGTAGCTGTCCGGACCCATTGACCTCACTCTTTGACTTCGTAATCAGCATCAACGACGGTATCATCCTTCTTTGCGGCACCTTCCGCCTGCTGCTGCTGGGCGGCCTGCGCCTGCTGGTACATCTTCGTCGTGACCGCATATACCGCTTCGGTCAGGGCGTCCATCTTCTGTTTGATAGCATCAAGATCGTCGCCTTCGAGCGCCTTCTTGAGGTCGGCGATCGCGCCCTCGATCTTCTCCCGCTCCGCGGCATCGATCGAGTCCTTTGCATCCTTGAGGGCCCGCTCGGCGGTGAAGACGGCGGTATCGGCGGTGTTCCGGAGGTCGATCTCCTCCCGCTTCTTCTGGTCCTCCGCCTCGAACTTCTTTGCGTCGTTCATCATCCGCTGGATCTCGGCCTCCGAGGGGCGGGAGTCCTGCGGCTTGATGGTGATCGACTGTTCGTTCCCCGTGCCGAGGTCCTTCGCCGAGACGTGGACGATACCGTTTGCATCGATATCGAAGGTGACCTCGATCTGCGGGATCCCGCGGGGTGCGGGCGGTATCCCGGTGAGCTGGAACCGGCCCAGGGTGAAGTTGTCCTTGGCGAGCGCCCGCTCGCCCTGCATCACGTGGATCTCGACCGATGTCTGGCCGTCGGCGGCGGTCGAGAAGATCTGGCTCTTCCGCGTCGGGATGGTAGTGTTGCGCTCGATCAGCTTCGTCGCGATACCCCCGAGCGTCTCGATGCCGAGCGAGAGCGGGGTCACGTCCAGGAGCAGAACGTCTTTCGTCTCGCCCGTGAGCACGCCGGCCTGGATGGCTGCGCCGAGGGCGACGCACTCGTCGGGGTTGATGCCCTTGTCGGGCTCCTTCTTGAGGACCTTCTTCACGGTCTCCTGCACGAGCGGCACCCGGGTCGACCCACCGACGAGGAGGACGTGGTCGATATCATCGGCGCCCAGTTTGGCGTCAGCGAGCGCCTGCTTCACCGGCCCGAGGGTCGAGTCGACGAGGTCGGCAATGAGCTGCTCGAACTTCGCACGGGTGAGGTCGAAGTCCAGGAACTTGGGGCCGCTCTCCGTCGTGGTTATGTAGGGGAGGTTGATGTTGGTCTTCTGGACGGTGGAGAGCTCGATCTTTGCGTTCTCGGCCGCATCCCGCAGCCGCTGCATGGCAACCGGGTCCTTCCTGAGATCAGCACCCTCCTTCTTCCGGAACTCATCGATCAGGTAATCGACGACCAGTTTGTCGAAGTCGTCGCCGCCAAGGCGGTTGTTGCCGGCTGTCGACTTGACCTCAAAGACGCCGTCGCCGAGCTGGAGGATGGAGACATCGAACGTGCCGCCGCCGAGGTCGTAGACGAGTACCGTGGCCTCGCCTTCCCTGTCGATGCCGTAGGCGAGCGCGCTCGCGGTCGGTTCGTTGATGATCCGGAGTACCTCGAGGCCGGCGACGGCCCCGGCGTCCTTCGTCGCCTGCCTTTGAGCGTCGTTGAAATAGGCGGGCACCGTGATGACGGCTTTTGCGATCTTCTCGCCCAGGTACTCCTCCGCGTCCAGTTTCATCTTCTGGAGGATCATCGCAGAGATCTCCTGCGGCGTGTAATTCTTGCCTTCGATGGTGATCTTCTCGCTCGTGCCCATCTTCCGCTTGATCGACTGGATGGTGCGGTTCGGGTTCGTGACCGCCTGCCGTTTCGCGACGGTGCCGACCAGCCGCTCGCCTTCTTTGGTGAACGCTACGACGGACGGGGTGGTCCTGCCGCCTTCGGCGTTGGCGATGACCGTCGCCCGCCCGCCTTCCATGATTGCCATGCACGAGTTGGTCGTTCCAAGATCGATACCAAGAACTTTTTCTGAAACCATTGCTTTATTCCTCCTTTCCTTTAGATACCACAACTTTTGAGCATCTGATGACTTTATCCTGCATACAGTATCCGCGAATGACCTCGTCGATCACGGTGCCCTCCTCAGCGGCCGAAGGAACGCAGGCGATCGCCTCGTGCCGTTCGGGATCGAAAGGAAGGTTCCGGCATTCGATGGGTCGGATGCCGTGCCGCTCAAGGATGGCCGCAAAGAGTTTCCTGATCTGCTCCATCCCTTCCCTGAGGCCTGCACCGTCGGCTTTTTCCGCCCGCTCGAAGTTATCCACGACGTCGAGCAACTCCACCGCGAAATCCTCGATGGCGAATGTTGTACGGGTATCGAGTTCCCGGGCCATCCTTCTGCGGTAGTTGTCGAAATCCGCTGCAAGACGGAGATAACGACGGTTAAGGTCGTCATATGCCATCTGCAGATCTTCAAGCGCCGGGGATGCTGCATCCGCCTCTTTCGCGAGATTCGGGGACTTCTCGTTTGGTTCGGATGTATCCTCCTTCATACGCCTACCTGCTTCAAAATGATGTTACCATACTGGTTTGATTATTTATTGTAATGGGGTTCTATATATCTTTAACTGATGCTGCAGGCATTCGGCCCCTATAGCGAGTCATTTTCTTAATTGGAGACTCATTCACCAATATTCTTCCCCCGATATGTGGATCCGCGGGAGAAACTCCGCCTTTTTCGCCGGGGGTGCCGGTGATATCCGCAACACCCGGACACCTGTTTCCCGGGGCCTGGCGGGATGAACTATGGCCGGTTTCGCGGGCAGCGCCAAATATATATCTCTCTATCTCGCTCACATGTATCCATGAAGTGGGCACTGCTGTCTGTCTGGGATAAAGCAGGCATCGTCGATCTTGCAAAGGTGCTTGTCGAGCACGATTACCGGCTCCTGAGCTCCGGCGGCACGGGGGCTCTGCTGCAGCAGGCGGGAGTTCCGTATACCGATGTTGCCACCTACACCGGCTTTCCCGAGATGATGCACGGGCGGGTAAAGACCCTCCACCCGAAGGTGCACGGGGGCATCCTCGGGCGCCGCGGCATCGACGATGCCGTGATGCAGGAGCACGGCATCGAGCCGATCGACCTTGTGGTGGTGAACCTCTACCCCTTCGAGGCGATGAGCGACGCGGGGCTCTCCCTCGATGAGATCATTGAGTATATCGATATCGGCGGCCCGGCGATGGTGCGGGCGGCGGCAAAGAACCACAAGTTCGTTGCGGTCGTGGTGGAGAGCGCCGACTACGGGATGGTGGCGGATGCGGTTCGGCGGGGCGGGTTCTCGCCCGAAGAGCGGCTGAACCTCGCCGCAAAAGCGTTCGCCCGGACGGCGGCCTATGACGGCGCGATCACGAACTACTTAACCGGCATCGACCGGCCGTTCCCGGAAGTCCTCAACGTCCAGTTCCGGAACGGGAGGGCGCTCCGGTACGGTGAGAACCCGCACCAGGCGGCGGCGGTCTACGGGGATTCCGGCATCGCCGGAGAGCAGCCGCTCCAGGGCAAGCAGATGTCCTACAACAACTACCTCGACGTCCACGCCGCGGTCGGCCTGCTCCGGGAGTTTGACGACTGTGCCGTGGTCATCGTCAAGCATAACAACCCCTGCGGCGTGGCGACGGGGGACGGGCTCCTTGAGACCTACATCGCCGCCCGGGAGGTCGACCCGGTCTCGGCCTACGGCTCGATCGTCGCGATGAACCGCGAGGTGACGGCGGATGTCGCCCGGGAACTCGCCGGGACGTTTGTGGAAGTTGTAGTCGCGCCGTCTTACGCCCCGGAGGCGCTCGAGATCATGAAGGTCAAGGAGAACATGCGGGTGCTCCGGCTCCCGGAGCCGGTCGTGCAGGACGAGATCCGGAGCATCGACGGCGGCGTCCTGGTCCAGCGGGCTGCACCTTACCGCGAGGACTGGAAGGTCGTGAGCGAGCGGGAGCCCGACGCCCACGAGATGCGGGCGATGAAACTCGCCTTGAAGGTCTGCCGGCACACGAAGAGCAACGCCATCATATTTGCCGACGAGAAAGCGGTCATCGGTATCGGCGCCGGGCAGATGAACCGGGTCGAGTCCGCGGAGATCGCGGTCAAAAAGGCTCGAAAACCTCTTGCCGGTTCGGCGGTCGCCTCGGACGCTTTCCTGCCGTTCCCCGACACCCTTGAGGTCGCGGCGGCGGCAGGCGCGACGGCGCTCGTCCAGCCGGGCGGCTCCATCCGGGACCAGGAGGTCATCGACGCGGCGAACCGGCTCAATATCGCGATGATTTTTACGGGCGTCCGGCACTTCCGGCATTAAATCACCACAGCCCACTTTTTTCCCGGGTGCCCAAACGGTTATATGCGTCATCTTCTCTCCACGACTGAAGGTGGTACACTTTATGGACTACGGCAGTCTCATATCCGGGTCGGTTGAATACGCGAAAGAGGCCCTCTGGGGCAAATGGGGCCGGTGGGTCCTCCTGGTCGTTCTCTCGCTCATCCAGGTCTTCACTCTCTTCCTGATCCCACTCTACAATGGTTACATCGTCCGGGTGCTCTCCGGCCGGAGGCCCGCCCCCAATGTGGAGGGGTGGGGAAGGCTCTTCGTCGACGGGTGGAAGTGGAACATCATCACCCTGATCTACGCGATCCCGGTCATCCTGATCCTGGCCTATTTCGGGGGGATTGCAGTTATCTCCGCCATAGCGGCACGAGGGTTGGACAACCCGGACGTATGGGCCCCGGCCGTTGCCGCCGCTCTCTCCGGTATCCTGCTTGCGGCGCTCGTTGCGATCATCATATCGTTCGTCTCCCTCTTCGCAGTCGTCCGGTTCGCCCATACGGGGAGGTTCGGTGAGGCATTCAACTTCGGGGCAATCTTCTCCCACATCGGGAGGATTGGGTGGGGCTCCTGGATCATCGCGGTCATCGTCCTCGCCCTCATCGGCCTCGTCTATGCGGTCGTGACCGGGCTCATCATGTCGATACCCATCCTCGGCTGGATCATCAACCTCTTCCTCGGGGTGGCGTTCGGCATCTTCCACGCCCGCTACCTCGCCGCGGCCTATGAGAGCGCCCCCGCGCCGGGGTAATAACTTCCGGCGGCCCGGACCACCCCTCGATGCAGGAAACCCTGTTCCTCCGCCTGCATCACCACTGGGGGAGGTCCCGGATACCCCGGGCACGGCGCGCACGTCGCCGTTGCCGGGACCCTGAAATTGCATACCACGGCGCTCCGGATCCTGCCGGATAGTTCTGTGCACGAATTGGCTGGATTTTACGCAAATAATCACTTTATTTCTGGAAAGGTGTATGGTATGCGCTGGAATGCGACCAATACGTTTATAACCCGGTTTCTCACATTTACTCGTAGGTGATACACCTTATGGACTACGGTACTGTTATCTCCAGGGCATTTGAGTATACGAAAGATGCTCTGGTAGGAAAGTGGATGCAGTGGATCATCCTGGCTGTCCTGTCACTCGTGCAGGCGCTCACGCTCTCCCTGGTCCCGCTCCTCAGCGGCTATGCCGTGCGGGTGCTCGGCGGGAAGACGCCGGCCCCCGAGATCGATCAGTGGGGCAAGCTCTTCATCGACGGATGGAAGATGAACATCATCATGCTGATCTACATGCTCCCGGCGATCATCGTCTTCCTGGTACTCGGCGGAATCGGTGCAATCGGCCTCTTCGCAAGCGAAGCGGCCGGCGGCGACCCGGCAGCAGCAGGTGTTGCAGCACTGAGCCTCCTTGGTGGCTTCCTTCTTGCAGGACTCATCGCGATCATCATGGCGTTCATCGCCCTGTTTGCCGTGCTGCGCTTCGCCCACACGGACAGCCTCGGTGAGGCCTTCTACTTCGGCGCGATCCTCGGACACATCGGCAAACTCGGATGGGGGACCTGGATCATCGCGGTCATCGTCCTCCTTGTCGTTGCGTTCATCTACAGCTTCGTGGTCGGCCTTCTCGTCTCGATACCCTTCCTGGGCTGGATCATCGTCCTCTTCCTCAACGCAGCGTTCGTCGTCTTCTACTCCCGGTACCTTGCCCAGGTCTACGAAGACACACCCGCTCCTGCATAAGGCCGGGAGAACCCTTCTCTTTTTCGCCGTCGCGGCATCGCGCGACACCCGGCAGGCTCCTCCCCTTTCCGCAAACAAAACAGCGCGCTTATCTCCACAAACGATTGATTCTTATCCGAACTTACGGTGGTATCTATGGATTACATCCGGTTACTCAGCGACTCCTTCGACTACACGAAGGAAGCCCTCTGGGGCAGGTGGGTCCGCTGGCTCCTCCTGCTCATCAGCGTGGTCATATTCCCGTTCATCTACGGCTACAGCGTGCGGGTCATGAGCGGCACGAAGCCCGCCCCCGAGGCTGAAGGCTGGATCGGGCTTTTTGTCGACGGCATCAAACTGCTCATCATCACGGTCGTCTACACCATCCCGATCTGGATCTTCGCGGCTGTAGGCTTTGCGGCGTACTTCATCCCGGTCTCGATGACAACAACCCCCGGGACCGGGACCAGCTCCGGCCTCGGCCCGGAGACGGGCATCTTCGTGCTCCTCGCTCTCCTCATCATCTTCATCGTCCTCGCCATCGTCATCGGGATCCTCTCGACCTTTGCGATGGTCCGGTTCTCCCGGACAGGGAGGATGGGCGAAGCCTTCAGGTTCCGCACCCTCCTTGCCCATATCGGGAGTATTGGGTGGCTGGACGTCTTCATAGCCCTCGTCGTGCTGACCGTCGTGCTCGCGGTTGTGGAGTTGGTCCTCATTCTGGTGCCGATCCTCGGCGTTATCCTTCTGCTCCTCCTGATGCCGGCGTTCATCATCTTCACCTACCGCTACATCGCCCTCATCTACGAGAGCGCCCCGGCGCCGGCGTAAACCCCCTCTCTTTTTTAGCTTCCGTAACCATCCGCCCCAAATCCTCAACATTTAAGTAGAGGTGCCGCCAACTATCTCGCGGTGAATTACACTATGAGTGATCGTTTTATTCGGTGAATCGATTCGCTTTTTTGACACAACCCTACGGGACGGCGAACAGACACCGGGTGTCTGCCTGACGCCGGCACAGAAACTTGAGATCGCAACGCACCTGTCAGACGTCGGCGTCCACGTCATCGAAGCTGGCTCTGCGGCCGCTTCCGCCGGAGAACGCGAGTCCATCCGCTCAATCGCCGATGCCGGGCTTGCTGCCGAGACTTGCACCTATGTCCGGGCTCTTGCCGGGGATATCGACCTTGCCGCCGACGCCGGCGCCGACTCCGTCCACCTCGTTGTTCCGGTCAGCGACCTGCACATCGAGAAAAAACTCCGCAAAACCCGCGGGCAGGTCTGCGATATGGCCTGGAGTGCTATCGAGTACGCGAAGAGCCGCGGGCTCATCGTCGAACTCTCCGGGGAGGACGCATCCCGCGCCGACCAGGCGTTCCTTGCGGAGGTCTTCCGGGAAGGGGTCGAACGGGGCGCTGACCGGCTCTGCTTCTGCGACACCGTCGGGCTCCTCACGCCCGAGCGGGCGGCCGCGATCATACCGCCGCTCCTGTTTGCCCCGCTCTCCATCCACTGCCACGACGACCTCGGCTTTGGGCTCGCAAACACCGTCGCCGCCCTCCGTGCCGGGGCATCCTGTGCCCACGTCACCGTCAACGGCCTCGGTGAGCGGGCGGGGAACACGGGGCTTGAGGAACTGGTGATGGCGCTCGAGGTGCTCTACGGGGTCGATACCGGGATCGCGACCGAAGAACTCTATCCCCTCTCGACCCACGTCGCCCGGCTCACCGGGGTGCCGCTTGCGACCAACAAACCCATCGTCGGCGAGATGGCCTTCACCCACGAGAGCGGCATCCACGCCCACGGGGTGATGCGGGACGCAAGCACCTACGAGCCGCTCCGGCCGGAGCGGGTGGGGAGGAAACGCCGGATCGTCCTTGGCAAACACTCCGGGTCGGCGGCGGTCGAGGCCGCTCTCCACGACATGGGGTATGCCCCGGACAGCCCCCAACTCGCCGATATCGTCGCCCGGATCAAGCAGGTCGGGGACGCCGGGATGCGGGTGACGGACGCCGACATCATGACGATCGCCGACACCGTCATGGCAATCGAGTTTACGCCCTGCCTTGAACTCCGCCAGTTCACCATCGTCTCGGGAAGTAACGCGATGCCGACCGCTTCGGTGACGATGCTCGTCAACGGCGACGAGGTCACCGGTGCCGCAGTCGGGACCGGGCCAGTGGACGCGGCGATCCGCGCGCTCCAGAAATCGGTCGCGGACGTCGGCAGCGTGCGGCTCGATGAATATCGCGTGGATGCGATAACCGGCGGCACCGACGCCCTCGTTGACGTAGCGGTAAAACTCAGTAAGGACGGGAAGACCGTGACATCGCGGGGCGCAAGGACCGACATCATCATGGCGAGTGTCGAAGCAGTTATCGCCGGGATGAACAGATTACTCAGGGAAGAGCATGAAGACCGGAGCCAGGACTCTAATTGAAGCGCTACAGCGCGAAGGGGTGGACACCATATTCGGCTACCCCGGTGGCTCAGTGTTGCCGATCTACGATGAACTCTACAGTTCGTCGGTCCGGCACATACTGGTAAGGCATGAACAGGCAGCGGCGCACGCGGCCGACGGCTACGCGCGCGCGAGCGGCCGCGTAGGGGTATGCCTTGCCACATCCGGCCCCGGTGCATGCAACCTGGTCACGGGGATCGCGACGGCGTATATGGACTCCATTCCGATCGTGGCGCTCACCGGCCAGGTGCCGACCGGCCTCCTTGGGAACGACGCGTTCCAGGAATCGGATATCACCGGCATCACGATGCCGGTCACCAAACACAACTACCTGGTGAAAGATGCCGCCGATATCGACCGCGTCGTCCAGGAGGCGTTCTACATAGCGCGGACCGGCCGTCCCGGCCCGGTGCTGATCGATCTCCCGAAGAACGTCACCACGGGCGAGGTGAAGAGCGGGGGGACCGTCCCCGGGAAGGCCTCGCTCCGGGGCTACCAGCCCACCTACCAGGGGCACGTCCGCCAGATCGATAAGGCGCTCGACCTGATCGCCAGAGCTGAGCGCCCGCTGATCTATGCAGGCGGGGGGGTGGTCCTCTCGGGGGCATCGGCAGAACTCCTGGAGTTTGCCGAGACCACCGCCATCCCGGTGACGACGACCTTGATGGGCCTTGGTGCCGTCCCCGGCGACCACCCGCTCTGCCTC
>JALNXI010000066.1 GCA_023230425.1 Methanoculleus sp.
TGAGACGGCATCGCCCGGAGGGACTCACCAATTATATTTATTATCTGATATATCTCCACAAGAATTAAATATCGCCCGGCCTGTATTGACTCTCTTGCCGTGGGACAGTATGTTCCACAATTCTGGAGATGTGATGCATATGAGAGGAGCTACGCAGGTGGAGAGACGGAATATTATACGGGGAAAAGATATTGCGGATTACTCGGTCAAGAACCCACAGGGTGAAGACCTCGGGAGCATCAAGGACGTCGTGATCGATATCAACGAAGGCAGCATCGCCTACGCTGCCCTCTCGTTCGGCGGCATTATGGGACTCGGCGACAAGCTCTTCGCCATCCCCTGGGCGGCTCTTCGGTACAACGCGACCGATGACTCCTTCGTCCTCGATGTGCCCAAAGAGCGGCTGGAGAACGCGCCGGGCTTCGATAAGGACAACTGGCCGACGACCGCCGAGCGTGAGTGGCTCACCGGCATGTACAGCCACTACGGGTATACCCCCTACTGGGAGCGCCGCTCCGAGCGGTGAGCCTGCCGGAAGAGCAGGAACCAACCGGCCACGGGCCCGTGTGCAGAGCCGGGCCTGTAGTTGCCGACAATTTTTCCGGGTGGATGGAGGAGACCGCCGGTCTCCCGGCCTGAAGTGATACCCTGGTGCCGCTCACGCCGACTGCGGATACCGACCTCATGCGGCTATCCGGCATACGATACGGATCCGGGGGGAACACATATATGCCAGGGCACGCATGCACTGAAACACCGTAATTCTGCGGGGAACGGCCGGAAGCCGGACCGGGAGGCAGAGCCGCCCGGCCGCTCTCCGCCGCCCCAGGGGTATGTAGAACATGATACCAAGACGGAAGAAGACCGTCCGGGATATCGACGTGAGGGACAAGCGGGTCCTCGTCCGTGCCGACTTCAACGTGCCGCTCGACGAAGACGGCACCATCGCCGACGACACCCGTATCCGGGCCAGCCTGCCGACGATACGCTACCTCAGCGAGCGGGACGCACGGGTCATCCTCTGCTCCCACCTGGACCGGCCGCAAGGTGTTGTCGTAGAACGCCTACGCCTCGCCCTCGTGGCAAACCGGCTCTCCGTGCTCCTCGACCGGCCGGTCGCCGCGCTCCAGGACTGTATCGGCCCCGAGGTGGAGAGCGCAGTAGCCGGGATGAGCGGCGGGGACGTTGTCCTCCTCGAGAACCTCCGGTTCCATCCGGAGGAGAGGGCGGATGACCCGGCCTTCGCGGAGGACCTAGCCCGCCTCGCTGACATCTACGTCAACGACGCCTTCGGAGCCTCCCACCGGGCCCATGCATCGATCGCGGGCGTCCCGGAGCACCTGCCGGCGGTAGCCGGGCTCCTGCTCGCGAAGGAGGTGGACGCCTTTACGCGCATACTGCAGGACCCTGAGAGGCCGTTTGCGGCCGTCATCGGCGGGGCCAAGGTGAGCGACAAACTGGAGGTCCTCGATAACATCATATCCCGGGTGGACCTCCTCATCATCGGGGGCGGCATGGCGGCGACGTTCCTTGCGAGCCGGGGATACGGGACCGGCAGATCGCATGTCGAGACCGACCGCCTGGACGACGTCAGGAGGCTTGAAGCACAGGCGACGGAACGCGGCGTCCGCCTCCTCCTGCCCCGGGACGTCATCGTCGCGGAGAGGCTTGAGGCGGGCGCCCCGGTCCGGGTTGTGTCCGTTGCGGAGATACCGGACGACCGGGTCATCGCCGATATCGGGCCCGCGGCGGCGAGCGAGTTCTGCCGGGAACTGGGAGACTGCCGGACCGTCGTCTGGAACGGGCCGATGGGCGTCTTCGAGATTCCGGAGTTTGCGGAGGGGACGCGCCGGATTGCCGCGACGCTTGCCACGCTTCACGGCACAACGGTTGTCGGCGGGGGTTCGACCGCGGACGCAGTGACGCGGTTCGGGCTTGCCGACCGGATGACCCACGTCTCGACCGGCGGCGGGGCCGCGCTCACGATGCTTGCGGGAAAACCGCTCCCGGGTGTTGAGGCGCTCGAGGATGCGGAGGAGCCATGAAGCGGATCGGCATCCTGACCAGCGGCGGCGACGCCCCGGGGATGAACGCCTGCATCCGGGCAGCGGTGCGCACAGCGCTTGCAAACGACCTTGCCGTCGCCGGGATACGCCGGGGGTATGCCGGGCTCATCGAAGGCGATGCGGTGCCGCTCGACCGGAGAGCGATCCGGAACACCATCCACCTGGGCGGCACCATCCTCGAGACCTCCCGGAACCAGGACTTCTACACAAAGGAAGGGAGGCTCCGGGCAGCAGCGGCCATCGAGCGGATGGGGCTTGACGGCGTGGTCCTGATCGGGGGCGACGGGACGTTCCACGGTGCAAGCCTGCTTGCCGCTGATGCCGATACGGCGGCGCTTGTGGGGGTGCCCGGGAGCATCGATAACGACGTCTACGGGACCGACTACTGTATCGGGTTCGACACGGCGGCGAACTGCGCGGTTGAGGCGATCGACCGCATCCGCGACACGGCCCGGTCCCACGAGCGCCTCTTCTTCATCGAGGTGATGGGGCGGACGGCCGGGTTCCTGGCGCTCGAAAGCGGCATCGCCGGCGGCGCCGAGGAACTGGTCATACCGGAAGAAGAGGTATCGGTCACCCGGATGAGCGAGCATATACGTGAGGGGTTCACCATCGGGAAGAAGAGCGCGATCGTGGTGGTCGCAGAGGGGAAGACGCCGGGCATCTCCTTTGAGATCGCCCGGGAGGTCAGAGAGCACCTGGACCTGGACTCCCGTGTCGTCATCCTCGGCCACCTCCAGCGGGGCGGGCCGCCGACGCTCCGCGACCGGGTGCTCGGGAGTACCCTCGGTGTCGCCGCCGTCGAGGTGCTGCTCGAGGGCCGGAGCGGGTGCATGGTGGGAGAGGCAGGGGGAGCCCTCGTGTGCACGCCGCTCGAAGAGACCTGGCGGGAGAAAAAACCGCTCAACGAGAACTTACGGCGGATATTTGCTATCCTATCCGGGTAGGCCGGGAGAGTGGAGTTCCCATGGATCTCTTTTATCCCGCCGGAGGGGATCAGAGGAAGGGTTGATCCCATGGACGCTATCGAGGTGATCGACCTCACCAAACGGTTCGGTGACAACATCGCCGTGAACGGAATCAGATTTCGGGTGAGGGAGGGCGAGACGTTCGGGTTTCTCGGCCCGAACGGGGCGGGCAAGACCACCACCATCAGGATGCTCACCGGCATGACCGGCATCACGAGCGGCCGTGCCCTGATCCACGGTCACGACATCGTCCGCGATACCCTGGCCGCGAAACGGTTAATGGGCGTCGTCTCCGAGACCTCGAACGTCTACGACGAGCTCTCTGCCTGGGACAACCTCATCTTCACCGGCCGGCTCTATCACCTCGGAAAAGCGGAGATCCAGAGGAACGCCCGAGATCTCCTCGATACCTTCGGCCTCTACGAACGGCGCCACGAGCCCGCAGAAGGGTTCTCGAAGGGGATGAAACGCCGCCTGACGCTTGCCATGGGGCTTGTGAACAGTCCTGAGGTTCTCTTCCTCGACGAACCAACGTCCGGGCTTGACGTCCAGAGCCGACGGCTCATCAGGGATGTCGTCCAGGACCTCGCCCGGGAGAACGTCACTATCTTCCTGACGACCCATGACATCGAGGAGGCGAACGTCACCTGCGACCGGGTCGCCATCATCAACCAGGGGACGATCGCTGCGATCGATGCACCGGAGAAGTTGAAGCAGACCTTTGAGAGCCTCCAGTCAGTCGAGGTCTCCTTTGATTCCGCGCGGCCGGGCCTCCTTGAGGCGCTCAGGATGCTCCCCCAGGTCAACGACGTCCGGAAGGAAGGGGACAAGTTCCGGCTCTACACGGCGGACCCCCCGGAGGTCCTCGGCTCCCTCTGCGTGTTTGCAAAGGAGCAGAACCTGCGCCCTATCAGCGTCACCACCCGCGGGCCGAGCCTGGAGGAGGTCTTCATCCGCCTCACCGGGCTCTCCGTCGGCATGAAGAAGAAGGTGGGAGGAACCGATGCCGGGCTGGTTTGAGGAGATCTCCTGTGATCTCGGTGCCGCATGGGCGATCGCGAGGAAGGACATGAAGATCTACTACATCAAACCTTCCATCCTGGTATCCAGTCTGCTCTTTCCGTTCGTTATGTTCCTTGCCTTCGCCATAGGGAGGAACGCCCCCGCCGGAACCCTGATCCCCGGTCTCCTCGCCATCACTCTCCTCTTCAGCGCCTCCTCCATCGAGCCGGTCTCCATCCCGATCGAGCGGAGGACGAAGACCTTCGACCGCCTCATCGCCGCCCCGGTATCGATCCGGGCAATCGTCCTCGGGGCAAGCCTGAGCGGCGCGGTATTCGCGTCTGCGATCGGCGTCGCGACGACCGCGATCGGCCTGATCGCCTTCCGCACGGGAATCATCCACATCGTGGCGCTTCTTGCCGGGATCGCGCTCACCTCGCTCTGTTTCTCGACGATGGGCACACTCTTTGCCGCTTACCGCACGGAGAACGTGGGTGAGGTGATGTCACTCTTGAACCTCGTCCGCCTGCCCCTCCTCTTCATCAGCGGGGTCTTCATCCCCTTCGCGAGTATGCCGGCATGGGGGCAGAGCATCGCCTTCCTCTCCCCCCTCACCTACGCTCACGACCTGATACTCTTTGCGTTCGACGGGACGACCCTCTTCGGCCCGGTCGCCGATACCCTCGTCCTGGTGCTGGCGATCGTCCTCTTCCAGGCCGTCGGGGCCCTCCTCTACCGGAGGTCGCGGGAGTAGGCCGTAAGGTTCCCAGGTTAGACGGAACTCTCCCAGCCCTGGCCCATATCGACGAGGGGCCGGACCTCACCGACCTCGAACGTCACCACGGCATGGATCATCGCCGCGGCCTCCTCGCCCACAACCCGGGCGATCTCTCTCTGGTAGGTATCCAGCATCTCCCCGGATGTCGCATACTCTTTCATCCTCAGGTAGACCCGGAGCCCTTTCCAGTCCATGATCGTCTCCCCTTGCTCCACGATCGTGAAGACCGCGTTCGGGTTCTCCCGGAGGTACTCGAACGTGCGGTTCTCCCCGAGCGCCACAACGACGGTCTTCTCGTCGGTCATCTGCGGCGAGCCGAAGACTGCCGCATCGACCTTTCCGTCTCTGCTCGCGGTGCTGAGGACGCCGATCCTCGGCTGTTTGTTGAAGTAGTCCATAAGTTTAGCTGGCACCATGAATTCTGCCTCATCGCCCCGGCATAAAAGCGTATGGGTGGATAGCAGGATCCCGGGAAGGACTCCGCCTCAGACTATCAGGAACTCCCCGGGAGCGAGGGCGGTGGCGAGCATCACCGTATTGATGTCACGGTTCCCGGTCCAGGTGCCGGCTTCCCGATTTCTGTCGTCTGTCCAGAACTCTACGATAGCGTCCGCAAGCGGCACGTAATCCACGAGGGCTTCTGCCCGCCGCTCCAGGGAACCTCGCCCGAAGACGTCCGGGTTCTCCCGGATTCCTTCGACGAGGTCACGGGCACCCGCAAGGCCGATCGCGAGCCCGAGCTCCCGGAAGGCAAGGCGGTACTCCGCAGAGTGCTGGAGGCTGCCGCCCCTCGCAAAGGCGGCAAGGCCGGCCAGGGCCGAATCGAGGATGGAGCGGAGCAGGTCCGGGTATGACGGGCCGCCCCCGATCATCAACTCTGCTACCCTTCGGGCGTCGAAGAGGAGACCCCCGATGCCGAGCGGGTCGTCCGTGGCCCAGTTCCCTTCCTGACAGATGCCGGCCATATCGGCGATCTCGGGCGAGAGGTTGAGGTGCGGCGATTTCCCGGCAGCCGCCTGGAGTTCGCTATAGGTGACGAACCCATCGAGCGGGTCATGCTGGCCCATGGCGGGGACGAGAGGATGGGAGAGGTCGATGCTCATCTTCCAGTGCATCCTCTTTCTGCCGCCGGAGGGGGGCGTGCAGGTGAACGCGGCATGGGCCGCCCGCGCAAGTTCCATAGCCCACCTGAGATAGGTCGGGTCTCCAGTGACCCGGCTCATCCGATTGAGCGCGTGCATCCATTTAGTTAGGTAGTGATAGTACTGCCCGTCCCGTTCCCACTCAAGGCGCTCGTCGAACGGCTCGCCGGGCCTGCGTTCGGGGAGCGGTTTCCCGATCCGCAGGCCGCCCCGGGTCGGGTGGGCCTCGCCCTCCTCTTCGGGAAGGCCGCTGATCCAGCCGGTCCTCTGGTCGTCGTCGCGGTGCCGGCCGAGGGTGTGGTGCACCTGGTCGACGAGGGCGAGCGCGAGGTCCCGGCAGGATGCGTCGCCTGTCCGGCGGAAGAGTTCGAGGTAGTTGCAGACTGCGTAGGCGTCCGTCCAGAGGTAGCGCCGCGGGCGGGCGCTCGGCGGGTCAAGTCCGGTCAGGCCGGCGAACTCCGTCACGAGTTCCCGGACGGTTGCGGTGGTCGCGCTCTCGGTCATGGTTCCGGGCATACTCCCCGCCACCCAGCATAAGATTTTCCCGTGAGCTCATGAGGGGCAGGATACCGGAATCCATCACGGTCAGTAGCCTGTCGCGTAGTAGTAGCCGTCCTCCTCCCTGATGCGGACCGGGACGCAAAAGAGCCCGCCGATGGCCTCGTCGGTCAGGACCTCTGCCTTCGGGCCGTCTTTTTGGACGGTGCCGTCCCGTATCAGGATGACCCGGGATATTTCAGGAATGATGTCGTGGAGGTTATGGGTCACGAGGATGATGCCGGTGCCCGACCGTGCTATCTTCCGGAGGGTCTTTCTGAAGGTGTGGAGTGCATGCAGGTCGAGGCTGTTCGTGGGCTCGTCGAGGAGGAGGGTGCCAGGGTCGTGGACGAGAGCCCTCCCGATCAGGAGCCGGCGCGCTTCGCCGGAGGAGATCTCGGTCATCGGGCGGTCAGCGAGGTGAGCGTCCTCGAGGAACTCAAGGATCTCGTCCGCCTTCTGCTCCATCCCGGGCGTCACCTCATGGGAGAGGAAGAGCCCGACGCTCGAGAAGAATCCCGAGAGCACGACCTCGCGGCCCGATATCCCCCGGGTAAAGGTATGCTGGAGATCGCCGGAGACGATGCCGAGGTGGGACCGGAGGTCAAAGGCGTCCCACGTATCCTTCCCCCGGAACCGGAAGACGACGTCCAGCCCCCGGCGGGAAGGGTAGTACTCGCGGGTGATCGTCCGGATGAGCGACGACTTCCCCGCACCGTTCGGCCCGAGGAGGGCGATATTCTCTCCCTCGCGGACCGTGAGCGATACGGCGTCGAGGAGTTTTCTTCCGTCCCTGACGACGGTGACATTCCGAAACTCGATCAGGGGCGGGGGAGACTCCCGCCCCGCCGGGTCGTGCCCTGTTGCTCTGCCAGATAATTGCCCATCTTTCATGCCGTCCATCCGGGCGGGCCGTGCTGTCCTTCCCGCCGACCCACCGGACCCTGTACATGAGCTGATGAGAGAAGATTTGAAGGTTATCCCGCACCCCTCAGCATGGAGCCCTCGCACTGCTGCTGGCGTTGTAGATCTCTCTCCGGTGGAAGAGGTAGATTACCATGATGATGATCCCGCCGACAAGCGTCGCCGCCCCCCAGGTTATCGGCCGCCAGGTGACGATATCCCCAAGCAGCGTCTCCTTCTCGAAGTTGTCCCCGGCACGGATACTCTGTGCGTCGTAAAACATCGCAACGGCGGAGAGGACGAGGATGATCGGGAGGACCTCCCGCTGGTGCACGACCGGGAAGAACCAGGCCAGGGCAAGGAGGATCAGCAGCATGTTCTCCTGGTAGCCGCTCCGGTCCCCTCCCGCGATACCAACCGGCTCGGGGGCGGGGGTCGCTCCCGGGCCCCGCCCCTTCCACGCGCCCTCGTAGCCTGCTTCCACGGTTGTTTGCCGGGCCGGTCTGATGGCGCCCGCGTTCGGGCACCACCCGAGTTTCTTCCTGATATACTCCAGAAATACCGTCATTTGATTGCCTCCAGCGCCCGGGCTATTCGTTCGGGGTCATCGGTGTAGATTGCAGCGATCTTCTTCGGAGTCGTTATCGTCAGGGTTTGCGGGTAACGGGTCCGCAGGTAGGTGCGGTAGAAGATCACCGGGAAGAAGAACCCGGCGGCAACGCCGAAGAGAAACCGCATGGAGGTTGGATTGGAGAATCCACTGTATATACTGCCGGCCGCCGATACAAGAAGCGCCGCCAGTGCCACCGCAAGGAGCCACGAGGGGACAGGGAGTTTGTTCTCTCCCAGCTCCGCCTTCACGACGGCATCCTTCGGGATGACGACGGGCCGGAAGAGCGGCCGCCTGATGGTGATCGTGTCCGAAGAGATCTCGACACGGGCCCTTCGCATGGCCCCGTAGAACTCCATGCCGGAGTAAGCGAGCATGATAGCCAGCAGAAGAAAGCGGCCCGCGGGGGCTGCCATGGCGAGGCCGCCGATGAGGAGAGCGCCGGCAACGAGCAGAATGAGGCACCTTGCCGGAGTGCCGATCGGGCCGTAGTCGACCAGTGCACCCTCCACCACCTCCCGGCTGCCCTCTCTCGCCATCCCGAGTCCGACCTCGCCGTCCGGCACGGCATACCGGCGCCTGCCGGTGCCGGCCATTGCCGCGTTCGGGCACCAGCCCATCAGCCTCCGTATAGCCCCGGAGAACCTCATCGCCATACGACCCCCTCCTCCCCGCCGCACTCGCCCTGCATCGCTGTATCCAGAGTGTACATCGATCCCTTTTCCGCGATCAGGGTCGCCCGGTGCCGCCGCTCCCAGAGGATTGTAACGCCGTACGAAATCCAGCCGATGAGGCTCAAGGCCAGCATGAACCCGAGAATCTGGCCGAACATGCCGCTCCGAACGAAATACGCCATACAGACAGCAAGAAGAATGAAGGCTACCGGCCAGCTCAGGTCCCTTGCTATGCGCAGTCTCCGGCTCATGTTGGCCCTGATGAACTCGCCGGCGGCAATCCGTGCATACTGCTTCCGGTAACCGAGCAGGAAGCCGAGGGCCCCTCCCGCCCCGATGGCGAGGCCCGTCCACATGGTCGGGTACCCCAGAGCATCCTCGACCAGGAGGAAGGCTGCCACTGCCGCCGCCGAGAAGGCTGCCACCGCGATCAACAGCTGGTTGTGGTAGCGGTTCCACCACCCGGGTCGAACCCGGAGGGTCCCGTCCCGCCCGCCCGGTGCCGCGGTCGCACGGACATCCGGCTGCACCAGGAGATTCGTCCGCACCGAACCCTTCATTGGGCACCAGCCCAGGTACGCCCGTATCGTCTCCACGAGAGGCATCATACCAGCTCCCTGAGTTTCGCGAAGAGTTCGTCGGCCATCCGCGTGGGGTCGTCGGCCTTCGCGAGCGCGATACCCAGTTCGTCTGCGTAGCCCCAGAGGAGCTCGATGCACCGGGCATACCGGGGACATGCGCCGCAGTCGCCCTCGTGCTCGTACCAGACCTGCACTCCGTGGTCTGCCGAGACGAACACAATAGCAGCCGCATCGAACGGAACCGAACGCCCAAAGAGGATCCCTTTCTCCGCGTTCAGGCGCTCGACATCGATCTGGTTTGCCTGCGCCATATCGAGGAGCGTCTCCTCGACCTTCCGGTCCATAGTGATGAGCGCCTTCGAGACCGCCTGGCGGGATATGCTGAAGTGGTCTGCGATATGGATGTTCGGGAGACCGCCACGCCGGAGTCTCCAGAACGCAAACTGCCTGTCGTTCAGGGGGAGAGGCATATGTCAACATTACGGTGTTGACAATATATACATTTCGATTTTTTCCATCAAACTGGCTCATATACAGTGTCCCGCAACCGGATATCTCCCCATCCGCACCCGCCTACCCGGACAAACCGACGAACGGTCGCCAACTGCACGCACTCCACCCGAAAAGCGGATCAGAATATTAATCCCCACCGCCCCAGAACAGGGCCATATGGATACAGCACTGCGTGACGCCTACATCCGGCTCCATGAGCGGTACTTCCCGGGAACGGAGCTCCCGATCACGTTCGAGGTCGG
>JALNXI010000067.1 GCA_023230425.1 Methanoculleus sp.
GGCGCCGGATGAACTCATCCGCGACCGACTCGTAGACATAAAGTCTTTTTACCGCCGTGCAGACCTGCCCGCAGTTGTAGAACCGCCCCCTGACGGCCCCCTCGACCGCCATCGGTATATCGGCATCATCCGCGACGATCATGGGATCGCTCCCCCCGAGTTCCAGTGTGAGCCGCTTCAGTGCCGGCGCAGCGTCCAGGGCGACCTGCCTCCCGGTCCCGGCCTCGCCGGTGAACGAGACCTTCCGAACGCCCGGGTTCCGCGCGATCTCCCGGCCGACCGTCTCCCCCGGTCCGGTGACGACGTTCAGGACACCGGGAGGAAGTCCGGCACCCTCGAGGATCTCCGCAAGTTTTGTGCAGGTCAGCGGGGCCGTCGTCGCAGGTTTCAGGACCACGGTGTTCCCCGCCGTCAGGGCCGGGCCGATCTTCCAGCCCATAATGATCGCCGGCATGTTCCAGGGGATGATCGCGCCGCAGATGCCCAGCGGCCGTCTCTGGACAATGGTGCGGCCGTAGCCCCTGAGGTCCATGAACTCTCCCCGCTCCCCCGCGGAGAGGGCATGATAGTACTCGAGGATGTTTGCGAACCCGTTGATCTCGTCGACCGCCTCACGGATGGGCTTCCCCTGCTCGGCCGTCAGGAGCGCCGCAAGGTCGGTGTTCCTGCGGCGCACCTCCTCTGCGGCGAAGAAGAGGACCTTCGCCCGGTCTCTCGGACGTCTGGCCGACCAGTCCGCGAACGCCTCCCCGGCGGCCTCCACAGCCCATCGAACGTCATCCTCGCCGCCGAGCGGTGCTTCCCCGATCACGTCCCCCGTTGCGGGGTTACGCACCGAAAACGTCTTCCCGGAGACCGCGTCGCGCCACTCGCCGTTGATCAGCAGTTTCATGCGGTGATCCTATGGACGGGGATGGTAATATGCGCTCTGTCACCCCGGGTACCCGCACCGGCACCTGCCGATCGTAACCGTCATCACCGCCGCCATCCCGGCAAGCAGGAGAAAAGCAGTCAGGAAACTGAACTCTCCCGCGACCAGCCCGGCAAAGGCGGAGAGAAACGTAAATCCGGCGTAGGTTGCGGTGTTGAAGAGCCCGGTCATAACGCCCTGCTGGATCTGTGTCTCTGCAAGGAACGCGAGCACTGCAACGATGATCACCCCGGAAAGAGCACCGATGACAGGGAGAGCATAGGGCGTAACGTAACCCGCCACGACCGCCCCGGCCATGAGGAGCGCGGAGACCCGGATGGTCGGGGCAGGACGGAGATCGAGGCGGGGAGCGACGAGCACGGCAACAATAGTCGCGATATTGATCGTCGCGAGTTGAAGAGCAAGGACCGACGGATCGCTTCCTGTGTATCCCGGGTAGAGAGCCGCTACCGCCCCGGTCATCCCCACAAGGACGGCTGCCGCGGCAAAGAGCCAGAAGTAGTTCCGGACGATCAGGGGAAGATCGGCTCTCGCAAAACCGTCACGCCCGCTCTCCCTGATGAGGACGCTCATCCCGAGTGCGGGGATGGTGAGCGCCGTAAAGAAAGCAATCCCCGCAAGATGGCTTCCGAAGACGACGTCAAGCCATCCTGCGGCAAGGAGACCCACGACCAGGCCCAGGTTCTGGGCCGCCATGACGTACCCGCTGATCTGCCCGGATGACGGATGCGAGTTTGCCCACGCGAGCGCCGCCGAGAGAAAGAGCCCGGCCCCGATCCCCTCGACCCCCCGGAAGACGAGGAGCAGCAGGCCTGACGGGAAGAGCAGGATGAGGATCCCGCTTGCGATGGTCAGAAGAAGCCCGGCACGGATGAGCGGCACGCGACCGATCCGGTCGCTTGCTATCCCTGCCGGGAGCACCGTAACGAACGTGCCCAAAAAGTATGCGGCGTAGACCGCACCCTGCATCGCTGCCCCTTCTGCAAAATCAGGGAGCACCGGGACGACGGCGTTCGAGAGCGCCATCACCACGAATATACCGAGGAGAATGGGCAGGTTCCGCGGCATCCTTAGATCATACGGTAGGTCTCGAGGTTCATGGGAGAATGCGTCTCGATACGGTACCGTTTGTAGATGGAACTTGCAAGATCGATCGTCTTGTTCTCATCACCGTGGATGGTGAAGATCTTCTCGGGGCGCGGCTGAAGATGGGCGACGTAGTTCATCAGCTGCTTCCGGTCGGAGTGGCCGGAGAACCCGTCGCTCGTGGCGATCTCGAGGTTGATCACGATCGTCTCGCGCCACCCAAGCGGGATCTCCCGCCATCCTTTCTGGATACGCCGCCCGAGTGTCCCCTCCGCCTGGTAACCGACGAAAACGAGCGCGTTGCGCTCGTCGGGCCCGAGAGCCTTGAGGTACTCCATCACCGGCCCGCCGTTTAACATACCGCTCGTGGTGATGATGACGCAGGGGTCGCCCGAGATCACCTTCTCCCGGAGAACCGGCGAGTCCACCTGAACAAAGGCCTCGGCAAGGAAGGGGTTCAACCCTTCGCGGAAGATCTGGTTCCGGAGATCGCTGTTGAGGTACTCCGGATAGGTCGTGTGGATCGCCGTCGCTTCCCGTATCATGCCGTCGAGGTAGATCTTCACCGGCGGTATCTTCTGCTTCCGGATCCCCTCTTCGAGGGCGAGCATGACCTCCTGCGACCGCCCGACGGCGAACGCGGGGATGATCACCTTGCCGCCGCGCTGGATCGTCGTCGAAACCGTCTCGTAGAGTTTCTCTTCCGCGTCTTTCCTCTGCGGCTGGATATCGTTCGCCCCGCCGTAGGTGCTCTCCATGAAGAGGGCTTCAAGGCGGGGGAAGGACGACACCGCCGGAGAGAAGAGCCTTGTCTTCTGGTAATTGAAGTCCCCGGTGAACGCGATGTTGTAGAGACCTTCCCCGATATGGAAGTGCGCGATGGCCGACCCGAGGATGTGCCCCGCGTTATGGAAGGTGAGCTTGATATCGGGGGCGATGTCGGTCACGCTGCCGTAATTGAGGGTGATGGAGTGCTTCATGTAGGTCCGCACCTCATTCGAGGTGTAGGGGATCTTATCCGTCTCCTTCCGGACAACGTCCAGGTAGTCGAGCTGGAGCATCGTCGAGAGGTCCCTCGTCGGCGGGGTCGAGTAGACCGGCCCCTCGTAACCGTACTTAAAGAGGAGGGGGACAAGAGCACAGTGGTCAAGGTGCGCGTGGGTGAGCACCACTGCGTCGAGCGAGTCGAGCGGATAAATCTCGGGCACGTAGAGGTACGGCGTCCCGTTCGCGACGTTGCCCGGCTTCTCACCGCAGTCCACCAGAACCTTGCTCTCCGGCGTCGAGATCAGGAACGCGGCACGGCCGACCTCGCGGCAGCACCCGAGCGTCGTGACCCGCAGCCACTGATCTTTGCTCGTGGTCTCCCGGTGGATGCGGTGGCCGATCTTTCGCAGGAATGCCTTTCGCTCATCCTTCACCGACCGCAGATACGTGCGGATCTGCTTCACCGTCGAACTCTCGATGGGCGGTGTCCGGACCACCTTCGGCGTCCAGCCGATCTGCTTGGTGATCTCCCGGAGCGTTATGCCGTTCTTGCCGATGACCACGCCGGGCTTCTCCGCCTCGATCAGGACCTCGCCCGTCTCCGGGTCGAAGAAGAGGTCGGAGATCCCTGCGTTCTCCGGCACAACGGCCCGGATCTCCTGGGCCGCCCGTTCCGGGTCTTCAAGGATATTCGGGCGCACGACGATGCGCTTACGCAGGTCGCGTGCCAGTATTTTTATCAGGTCCGCCTGATCAGCGAACTGTTTCGGATCATCGGTATAGATTACCAGCTCAGGCCCTTCGAATTCGACGTCTGATATCGTAATCCCACTGGGAACAATCTTGTTGATCTGCTCCTTAAGTTCCCGAAGTTTCTCTTCAATCACCATTAAAATCGTCCTAAAAAATGTCAGGGTGTCTGGAGGGCCACAGATGGCCTTTGCAACCCGCTCTCTATCTGTTCTTCGTATTTGTCTTTCGTTATCACGACCACCATGATCTCCTCTCCGGATGCGGAGTCACGGCGCATCGCCGACCGGACAGCGCGGACGGCGAGGTCCTTCGCCTCGTCTTCCTTCATGCCCGGGCGGTACTGGTCTTCGAGCACACCATAGGCAAAGGGAGATCCCGAGCCGGTGGCGACGATATCCTCTTCTCTGGTCGCCCCGCCCATGGCGTCGACGGAGTAGACGCTCGGCCCCGATTCGTCGAACCCGCCCATCAGGAGCTGGACGTAGTAGGGGTAGTAGCGGTTCTGGTTCAAGTAGTTCGAGAGCAGGGTCGATGCCGCACCGACAGACATGGTTTTGCCGCGACGCATCTCGAAGAGGTTGCACTCGACCTGCAGAATCCGGACCAGCTGCTGCGCGTCTCCGACGCCGCCGGCAGTGGTCAGGCCGATCCTGGGCGTAATCTGGTAGATCTTCTTGGCACGCTTGCTCGCGATCATGTTCCCCATCGTCGCCCGCATCTCTGTTGCAAGGACTACGCCTCCGTTGAAGATCAGTCCTACCGTGGTTGTACCTTTCATAATTTGCTCTGAAATATCAAGCATTGAAGCACCCCTAAAACCATTAAAACGCTTTGCCTCGCTGAAAAGCGGTTAAGCGTATAGCGATATCATAAAACATAAATTTATCGTCGTACTGGACAACAGCACGATACGATAACTATCCCTATGTTATATGAATGTTGCCCCTTAATTCTTTCGTAAGCCCTGCTGGTCCGGCAACAGAGCTTTGATCAACTCCCGGTCGAAGAGCATAGCAATGAGCCGCTTGTTTCCGTTGACCACAGGGAGCTGGTCGACCCGGGCACGCCTCATCTTCAGTGCGCATTCGCCGACATCCGCGTTGATGGGAACGGCGAGGACGTTCTTGACCATCGCATTCTTTACGGGGATCGGGAGGAGCTGGATCCTTGAGATACCGTAACTGATGGTATGCATATCCCGGATGCTCTCCCAGGTCCACTCGTCGTCGTCTGTACCGTTTGAGAAGTCGCTGACCTCGACGCCGTCCTCGATGCAGGTATGCCTGATGAGGTCCCGCTCCGATATGATGCCGGTGAGCGTGCCGTCCTCCATCAGGATGGGAATGGCATCGTAGCCCGAGATCTCGAGGACCCTCCCGACGAGCGAGAGAGGCGTATCCTCCCAGAGAGCATAGGTCTTGCTGACATAGTTGTCTCTAATCGGCACAGCGAGGCGCATCTGGGCGATGGCGCCGATGAGGTCGGCCACGCTGATGATCCCGATCATAGACCTGTCCTCCACAACCGGGAGCCTTCTGATGTTATGCCGCACCATCAACTGGGCTGCTTCCGTGATGGGGGCGTCCGGTCTGATGATGACCGGATCAGGCGTCATCAGGAGCCCGAGCTGGGTCTCTTCCGCTTTACGGAGGAGATCCTTACGGGTGATGATGCCGACGAGTTCGCCGCTCTTGAGGACCGGCACGCCACTTATGCCCGTGCGTTTCAGTATACGCAGGACGTCGTCCCGATTTCCGGGGATCTCAACACAGACGACGTCGGTCACCATAAAGTCCCGGACGAGCATCTGCTGAGGTGAGGTTATGATCTCACCACCGTGGTCGTAATGGGGCTGTTTTGCACGACGTAGTCGGTCACACTCCCGAGGAGAAGCCGATCGACGCCGCTCTTACCGTAGGACCCGAGGACGATGAGGTCGATTCCCAACTCTTCGGCAAGGGAGACGATCTGGGAGCCCGCGTGCCCCTGCCGGAGGTGCGTGGTAAGCGAAATACCCGCCGCATCTGCCTTCTTTCGCGCGGATTCAAGGATCTCCTCGCCTTCCTTCTGCAAAACACTGTAGATTACTTCGAGTGTGTTGTCCATGGGAAGAGATGAAAAGAGCCCGGATTCAACCACATAAACGACATGAACTTTGGCGTTCCATGCGCCGGCTTCCTCGATAGCTGCCTCTAAAGCACGACTGGCCGGTTCGGAACCATCTATAGCAACAAGTATCTTACGGAACATACACACCACGCAGAACAGATACTTCTTATCTCGTTTCTATTGCAGGGTTAAAACATTTTGGCCAATGGATGAAGAATCCAGCCGCTTTACTATGGTCGCCAGGATATCTTTGCTGAAGGAGAGGTTGCCTTTTGCCGGGTTTATGACCAGGAAATGCGCTTCCTGCCCCGTCTCCAGGTACCCGGGCCGACCGGCGAGCCCGGCCCCGGATATTGCGGCACGCAGGACCTCGTCAGGTGGCGCGCGGTAGACGGTTGCGGTAAAAGCCATCTCCTGGAGCAGGTTGGGTTGAACAAACATCACGTTGTCCGTCCCGAGATAGAACCTGCCTCCAAGTTCGAGTATGCGCGCTATCGGCGGGTGGGCCGGCGACGCCGTAACCCCAAGCAGCCAGTTCGATCTCGGGCAGATGGCGATGGGGATCGCCATATCGACTATCTGCCGGAGTTGCGCGTCTGTCGCGTGGGTGCAGTGGACGAGCAGGTCGGGCTCAAACGCAAGCGCCTCGTCGATATCGTCCGGGTTCTTCTCCCCGGCATGGAAGGCGACGAGCCGGCCGGCCCGCCGGGCCTCCCTGACAACCTCTTCGGCGTTCGCCACGTCATGGACACTGCTGATGCCCGCCCCGTCGCTCACCTGCTCCCCGCCTTCGCGGCCGAGGATGACGGGCCGGCAGTCGAGCCCGGCCGCAGCCTCGCGGAGCGCTGCCACACCGGCGGCTCCCCCTTCCCTGAAGTCGGCAAACCCGGCCGTTCCGGTCGCGATCATCGCGATAATGCTCGACTGCATCCCACGGACGAGTTCCGCCCGCGGCGTTGCCGCAAGGATCCTGTGCTTTAAGCCGTTTGGGGGTTTGACGAGTTCAGCGAGGCTGCCCCGGGCAGGGAGGTCCATCGCAACGGTGTCGCCGAGATGCGTATGGGCATTGAAGAAGGCGGGCACGATCCACCGGTCCGGCGTTCCCGGGTAAGGCTCTATCGCGGTGATGATACCTCCCGAGATGGTGATACTCACATCCTCTTCGAGAAGGTCTTCGCCGAGGAGTGCCCGGCCGGTGACGACATACGGTGTGACTTCCTGCATCTCTCTGGACCTTTGTTTTATATATTGCAAGGGAGAATATTTCTATATGGCGAAAAAATCTGGCGGAAGACTGGTATCCTCTGCCGGCCTGGTCAACTACTATGACAGCGAGGATCACCGGGCCATCCATATCAGCCCGGAGACCGTGATCGTCGTAACCATCGTGACCGGAGTGGCAGTCTTTATCCTCAATGCTCTCTTCTAATCTTTTTTGTTCTTCGCGAGGGCCGACCTGATGATGTCCTCCTCGGGCGTGAAGTAGACCGCATCGTGCCCGTTCCAGGCCCTGCAGTTCCTGAAGACCACGGCGGGAACACCCTGGTGGCTCTCACCCATGACGAAGTTCGCGAATGCCGCAATCTCATCGACCACCGCTTCTTCGGTGATCTCGAGGACATGGCCGAAGAGGTCGGTGTCGCCCCGGTAGTCGTTGATCGCCGTCATTCCCGCCCATCCGATGGCGATGCCGGTCTGACCGCGCCGGAATGACCGCCCGCAGGTGTCGGTGATGATCACCCGGACATCCTTTTTGGTGATGCGGTGGATCGCGCTCCGGACATCGGCGGCGGCCCCCATGGGGTCGGGTGGGAGGATGATGATCCGGCCGTCTTCGATGTTGCTGTGGTCGACACCTGCCCGCACGCCGATGTGCCCGGATGGCAGTGCCGAGAGGATGAACGGGTGCTCAAGCAGGATATCGGCGGACGAGTCCAGCACCGCCTGCACGAAACGGGGGTCTTCCTTTGTCTTTGCTGCAATCCGCACGGCGTCCGCCCCCGGGGTGATGGCGGCGAGGTCGCGGGTGAAGCCCTTTGCCTTTGAGTAGACGGATGAGGCGATGGTGAGGACGTCTCCATCTTCAAACGTGACCCGATCGCAGATCAGGGCAGGCAGATCGTCACCTTTCCGGATCAGGGGGAGGCCCTGAACACCGATTACCTGGATATCCATAGGATTCACGGATCAGTGGTCGCACCCGATTGCAGAAAAATGCTCGGGTTTCTCGCGGGAGGATACCGGCGGAATCCGCCGATAGCATCTCCGCCCCGGTCTGAGGCGCGTGAACGGTTCCCCCTGCGTGAACGCCATGCAGGTGATATGCCATCCTCCTCATCCCGGCTCTCGTAGTGCGGCCGGGCCATATTATTATCTAGGTATCATTATATTTGATATCCGATATCTGCTGATGACTTCGATTTTAGATACGTTTATATATTTGAACAGCTGAGACTCGGCCGGCGTCCACGAGGAGACCGCGCCCGGGTTGGGGGGAAGGGGCAGGCGCTCCGTTAACGGATATGCCGATTACTGAGCGTCAGGCTCACTCCGATCCTTGATACCCCGACCCGGGCGAGCCAGCGCTCAAGGCCGGCCATAGGCCGAACCGGGATGTCACTCACACGAAAAAGGTGAAGTACGTGCAGAAGTACCTGATACTTGGTTTAATTATCGCTCTCTATGTGTGCACCGCACCGGTGGCCGCATGGGAGGACTACAATCCACTGACACAGGGATACTGGAAGAATCACCCGGAAGACTGGCCATCCCCTATGAGCGACGACGGCGATTACGATGACAACTTCTTCTATTCGGGCCAGAACTGGATGACGGTTCTGCAGAAAGCGCCCAAAGGCGGCAATGCTTACTATCTCCTGGCTCACCAGTACATCGCGGCTGTGCTCAACATGTACAGCGGCTCCTGGGCGCCGTACACGAAGCTCGACGAAGCCGCGAAACTCCTCGACAACCAGGATAACACCCCGGCGAAGATCGGGGCGTTAAAAGGGAACGACCCTCTCCGGCAGCAGTTCATCGACCTTGCAGCGTATCTTGACGACTACAACAACAGAAGGCTGAAGGAGTGAGAGCCGGCAGGATGGCCGATGCCATCCCGGCTCCACCCATTCGAAGAGTCATCAGCAGGAAGGCGTCACGTTCCCGCTCAGCCGGAACTCCGGCTCAAACGAGCCGATCAGGTCGAGGTATTGCTCGATGGTGCGGGTGAAGAGGAAACGCTCCCGCACCGTCTCGTGTGCCGCGCGCCCGAGCCGCTCTGCGAGGTCGGGGTCGCGGAGCAGCCGGACGATCCTCTCAGCCGCTTCATCGACGGAGGAGACCAGAAACCCGTTCTCTCCGTCCCGTATCTGGTAGCGGATGCCGCCGACGTTCCCGCCGATAACCGCTGCGCCCTTCCACATCGCCTCCGATACGGTCATGCCGAAACCTTCCCGGATGGATTTCTGCAGGACGACCGCTGCGCGGCGCTGGAGCGCGTTCACGAGCGCCCCGTCCTGGACGCTGAGGACGATGATCCGCTCGCCCCGGTGGGAGAGGAGCGACCGGTAGACCTCGGCGCCCTCCGGGTCGTCGGTCGCCACGTTCCCGACGAGGACCAGGGTGCACTCCTCCTGCTTCCTCGCCTTCTGAAACGCCCTGATGACCCCCTCGGGGTCCTTCCAGCGGTCAAACCGGGAGACCTGCACAACCAGGGGAAGGTCGGTCGGGATGCCGTAGTGCGCGAGGCGCTCGTCGACGGCGTTCTCGGGGAGTTCCCGGTTCACGATCGAGAAGGGGTCGATAGCGGGCGTGAAGAAGACCTGCGGCGTCTCGAGGTCCTGGCGGTATTCCCGGCAGGAGAGGACGACAGCATCGTATCTCTCGATGAACGGGGCGAGGTAGTTCCAGACCTTCCAGTTCGGTTTGGTGAGGTCGATGTGGCAGCGCCATATCCAGGGGCTCTTCTTCCTGTAATGCGTGATCATCGGGAGCGGCTGCGGATCGTGGATGAAGACCATATCGTGGTTTAAGTGGTTTCTTACAGCATTCTCGTGGACGAC
>JALNXI010000068.1 GCA_023230425.1 Methanoculleus sp.
AGCTCGGGGAGAGTCTTCAAGGTTCTGGCCGCCCTCGGCAACCCCCTGAAGACTCTCCCCGAGCTCTCGTTCCGGGAGCACGGGGCCATCTGCTACGATGCCCGGGTACTCTCCCTCGGCCGGAACCGGGTGAGTATCTGGACACTGAGGGGTCGGATCAAACCCCGGTACAGCAAACCCGATCATTTCCCGGCAGTCACGATCGTCAAGCAGACGGACCTCGTCTACCGGGATGGGGCGTTCTGGCTCTACGCGACCGTGGAGACCCCGGATGCCGAGCCTGCCGAACCATCCGAGTACCTCGGGGTCGATCTCGGGGTGGTGAAGATCGCCACCACGAGCGACGGAGCAACCTTCTCCAGCGACGCCACCGAGAAGGTGCGGAAGCGGTACGGCAGACTCAAGGGTGTTCTCCAGAAGGTCGGAACCAAGTCGGCCAAGCGGAAACTGCAAAAGATCTCCGGCAGAGAGCGCCGGTTTAAGACCGATACCAACCACGTCATCAGCAAGCAGATCGTTTGCGCGGCAGAAGGCACGAAGCAGGGGATTGCCCTGGAAGACCTGAAGGGCATCCTCCTGCGGACTACGGTTAGACATGACCAGCGCGAGCGACACCATAAATGGGCGTTCCATCAACTTCGATCCTTCATCGAGTACAAGGCCCGCAGGGCCGGGGTTCTGGTGACGGTGATCGACGGGGCATACACGAGCCAGCAGTGCAGTGCCTGCGGGTTCGTTCACTCCGACAACCGCCAGACCCAGGCAGCGTTCCGCTGCCTCGCGTGCGGACATACGGAGAACGCCGATCTGAATGCAGCCAGGAACATTGCTGCCAGGGCCGCCGTCAACCGGCCTATTGCGGTCTGCTCCCCTGACACCAGGAGAGAGGTGGAATCGCAAGCCTGTAAAGAGCGTGGTACCACCTACGGTATCATGCCCCCGACTTCAGTCGGGGGTAGTTGACTGCCCTACCTCCCCAATCAGGCTGTCCGCGCCCGTCCGGCACTTCTGTAGACGTTGTCTGCATTGAAGCGCCGATCCCCATCGCTCGTTTCTTCTCCCCTAGCGGCCGAATCAATGTGCCATCTGGTCGATCGCCGCCGTAACGGCGAGGATGAGCGCGTCGTCATGTCCCGGCTCCACTTCCACGCCGTAGGTGTCCCGGATCCGGAACCATTTTTTTGAGGCCTCGGCAACCCGCTCCCGACCGGCACTGATCCGGTACTCGTGGTCGAGGATGTTGCCCTGCACATCCCAGTCTTCCTCTCCGGGGATACTAACCGTCCACCGGTCCCGGAGCGGCGCGATCAGGGCCTTCTTGATCGTGGCTGCCGTGCCGCCTCCGCCCTTCTCGATCTCCATGGTGTCCTTGATACGGAGCATCCTCTCCTGGATCTTGTAGAGGTCCTGACCCTCCTTGCTCTGGATGATCAGGGTGTTCCTGACGCGGAGCGCTTTTCCGTCCACCTTGAACGCCCGCTCCCCCGCTGCGTTCTCGATCCAGTAATCGTCTCCGATATCGATGAGCCGTTCTTTCATTTTGTACCGGTGTGTGCCGCCGGCCTCTTCGCGAGCCTGCGGGCCGCCTGCTGCTCTTCTTCGCATCATGGACATCACCTCATATATCTTTGAGCCGTCGTCGCCCTGTCCTGTGTTCGGATACCCGTGCGTTTCTCCGATGAGATCGCACGCTCCCGGTGATACGGCAGTGAGAGTCGCCAGGGCAACCAGCTGCCGGCGCCAATTATATTGATTATTTTATATAACTTTCGGTAAAAATACATGCCTGCGGTTGTGGGTGTAAGATTGGCAAACCCCACCTGAACGAACGGTTTATTTGAACTATGGGGATACAGGCGAGGCTATCTGAATGGAAGCCTGATCCATTTCTATACCTCTTTGTGGTGTCGCAATAGACTCCCGATACTGGAGAGAAGAGGGGTGTCAGTGATCAATCTCTCTGGACACCGTTTCTTCTGATGCTTCCTCCGGGTCCGGCCCCGTCGTCGGATGCCCCTCACCAGAAGAGAAAACCATATCTCCTCTCCCCACCGAGACCTCTTATCGGAAGGTCTCCCGGCAGAACCTGCACTATGGAAATAACTGGGGGCGCCGTCACAACCCGGAGAGGACACCCCATGGAGATCCCGCAGAGCATCTTTGATCGGATGGCCAAAAGCATGGCCGACCGCGAACTCCTCCTCTCGCCCCGGGCGACCCGGAACGCCGACTACCTGAGGAGGTCCGGCCACAAACCCGAAGAGCCGGTCATCCGGCCGCCGTTCTCCCGGGACGCCGACCGGATCATCCACTCGAAGGCCTACTCGCGCTACATCGACAAGACCCAGGTCTTCTACCTCGTCGAGAACGACCACATCACTCACCGCGTCCTCCACGTCCAGCTCGTCTCAAAGATCGGGAGGACGATCGGGCGGGCTCTCGGCCTGAACGAGGACCTGATCGAGGCGATCGCCCTCGGGCACGACATCGGCCACGTGCCCTACGGACACCTCGGGGAGAAGTTCCTCGACGAACTCTGCAGGGGGCACGGGATTGGGAGGTTCCAGCACAACGTCCAGAGCGTCCGGTTCCTCGACGGTGTCGAGGATTGCAACCTCACCCTGCAGGTGCTCGACGGGATCCTCTGCCACAACGGCGAAGCCCACGACCAGAGCCTCATGGTCGAGGGCGAGGCTGATTGGGACTCGTTTGCCGAGAAACTGAGGAGGATTGAGGGCGGGGGCGACGTCCTCCCCCTCACCAGCGAGGGGTGTGTCGTCAGGTGCGCCGACAGCATCTCCTACCTGGGCCGCGACCTCCAGGACGCCCTCGAGGTCGAGGTCATCGATGAGCGGGACTTGCAGGATTTCCCGGAGAACTGCATGGCCCTCTTCGGGATCGCCGGGAGGAGAAAGGTGGATTTTTTGGGAATCAACCGCACAGTGCTCGACGTCCTCATCAAGGACATCATCACGATGAGTTACGACGCCGACTGCATCGCCTTCTCTGGTGAGGCGTCGGCGTGTGTTGCGGCCTTCAAGGACTTCAACATGCACCACATCTACGAGAATGAGAGGCTCCTGAAGAACGAAGAAAAGATCCGGTTCATGTTCCGGTACCTCTTCGACCGCATCCTTGAGGATATCAAGGAGAAGCGCGAGGATTCCCTGGTGTGTGAAGATCTCATCAAGGCGCCGTGGGCATCCCCGCGATATATCACTGCCGCCGCGCCGGAGGAGCTCGCGAGGGAGTTCATCGCCGGGATGACGGACCGCTACTTCGAGCAGGTCTTCCGGCAGAGCATCCTCCCGGAGAGGGTGCGGTCGAGGTACCGGGGGTGAATCCCCGTGGGCGGCGGCCGGCAATTTGGCTTGAACCTGATTGGCTGTAACCCGACGGTTCCTACACATTCATATGCCGCTACGGGGTAACGCTCATTATGAGCAAGCAAATCCTTATTCTCGGTCTGGCTGCGGTTCTCGTTCTGTCAGCCGGTTGTATGGGGCTTGGTGGCCCCAACCCCAGGGTTGTAGAGGACTCTGCAACCAAGGATATCAGCCTCTCCAAAGGGCTTGTCTATAACGTGAACGCGGTGATACAGAACGACGGGGCTGACGGTGACGTCACCGTGACGGCGAAACTGATCGATGAGGAGAAGGAGTTTGTCCGGGACCAGGTCTCGACGGTGGTCTCCATTCCCTCGGGAGAGACAAAGAAGGTCAGCCTCACGCTGGACGGGGATGTTGCCCGGACGTACCGGTATAGTGTTGAGGTGAGCTAACCGGCTCAGGCGGGAGGGGATCTCCCCTCCTGGCAGGAGTTTTTGGACAGTCTCGTGAGCAAATACCCCTTCCTGAAGCCCGGCGCTTCTCCCCGCCCCCGGGACTGAACCATTATAGTTGTGCACATACACCTACACAGCCATGGGCACGAGGACGATCAGCATATCGGACGAGGCATATGAACGGCTCAGCCGGCTGAAGGGGTTATCGGAGATGAGTCTTTCCGAGGTTATCCTGATGTTCACCCCGCAAAAGAAGAAACTCTCGGAGATCATGCGCGAGATCGGGCCTGACTACGAGCTTGCCGATGCGATCGAGAAGGCGTCGAAGGAGATGAGGCAGGCAACGATGCACGAGGTCAACTTCGATGCCGACGCTTGATACGTCCCTTCTCATTGACCAGTTCGTCAACCGCGACCGCTACTTCTCCCGGGTACCCGGGCTGGCAATCGAGAACTGCTGAGGGCTGTCTTCTCAAGGACCATCAGCCCGGTGAGCAGGAGACCAGAGCGATCCTCCCCGCTACGATGAGGCTGAGGCATATCGTAGCCATTTTTAACCCCTCGCCCAAATGGGAAGTATGGAACTGCTCCCCGGGATCTACGAACAGATTATCAGTGAATACCTCGCCTCTAAACTCACCGCCCCCGAGAAGGAAGGACGCGTCACCAAAGATCCCCTCGCGCATTTTGATCCCCAGATAGTCCTCTCACGATACTTCTCAAGGATCCTCAGAACGGCCCTCCAGTCGGCCGATGAGCAGCACGTCCCGCTGGAAGAACAGGTCCGGATCTGCAACCGTCTCCTCGAGCACCTTGCCGGTGAACTCAAGGACCCAACTCTTGAGCGGTGCACGATCACACCCGACGCGGAGGTCCTGCTTGCAATCGCGGAGCGTGGCAACTTTTCCGCGTTGAAGAGTGTTGCACCCCCTCGTCCCGAGACCTCTATCGCGCAGAGCAGCCTCTTCACCGGGTCTCCAAAAGAGCCCGGGCTTGTGGATGAACTCAGGAAGGAGATCCGGACCGCCGACCGCGTTGACCTCCTTGTCTCGTTCATCAAGTGGAGCGGGCTCCGGCTGATACTCGATGACTTGAAAGAGTTTGTCCAGCGGGGCCGGCTTCGGGTGATCACGACCTCTTACACCGGGGCAACCGACATCAAGGCGGTTGAGGCCCTTGCAGCCCTCCAGAACACCACCGTCCGGATATCCTACGACACTGACAGGACCCGGCTGCACGCGAAGACCTACTCTTTCCACCGGAACAACGGTTTCTCCACCTCCTACATCGGGTCATCAAACCTCTCGAACCCCGCGATAACGAGCGGCCTTGAGTGGAACATCAAGGTCACCGAGCAGGACTCATACGATATCATCAAAAGGATCGACGAGACGTTTGAGACCTACTGGAACGATCCGGAGTTCGCCATCTATACTCGGGAGAGCAGGGAACGGTTGCGGCATGCTCTCTCAAAGGAGAGACGAAGTGAGATGGACCTCCGGCCAGTCTTCGATATCCAGCCTTACTACTACCAGAAAGAGATCCTGGAGCGGCTGAAGGCGGAGCGGGAGGTGCACAACAACTGCAGAAACCTCATCGTCGCTGCCACCGGGACCGGAAAGACGGTCATATCAGCATTTGACTACAAAAGCCTCATCAAGAAACCAGGGGAGTACCCCCGGCTGCTCTTCGTCGCCCACCGCGAGGAGATCCTCAAACAGAGCCTCCAGGTCTTCCGTGGCATCCTCAAAGACCCGAACTTCGGGGACCTCATGGTCGGGGGGAGCGAGCCTATGCAGATCGAGCACCTCTTCACCTCAATCCAGAGCCTGAACAGCAGGAACCTCCCTGACATCACATCCCCGGACTACTACGATATGATCATCGTCGACGAGTTCCACCACGCCGCTGCGCCCTCGTACCAGAGGCTCCTCACCTACTACACCCCGAAGATTCTTCTTGGCCTTACCGCAACGCCGGAACGGATGGACGGACTTAATATCCTCGAATATTTCAACGACAAGGTCTCCGCCGAGATACGGCTTCCTGAGGCGATCAACCGGAAACTCCTCGCCCCGTTCCACTACTTTGGTGTCACCGATGTCGTGGACCTTGATTCTGTGGCGTGGAAGCGGGGGGCCTACGATCCTGCCGAGCTCTCCAGGGCCTATACCGGAAACGGAGAGCGGGTTGACCGGATTGTCAGGGCTGTGCAGAGTTACACCACTGATGTCCGTGATATCATTGGGCTTGGGTTCTGTGCATCTGTGGAGCATGCGGAGTATATGGCTGCATCGTTTCAGGAGGCAGGCATCCCGGCGGCCTGCCTTCATGCCGGGAGTTCCCGGGAAGAGCGTTTCACCATCCAGAGGCGGCTGGTTACACGGGAGATCCACTTCATCTTCGTCGTCGACCTCTACAACGAAGGCGTTGATATCCCGGAGGTGAACACCATCCTCTTCCTACGCCCCACCGAGAGTCTCACGGTCTTTCTCCAGCAGCTCGGGCGAGGGCTCCGCCTCTCGGAAGGGAAGGAGTGCCTGACAGTCCTCGATTTCATCGGGAATCACAACAAAAACTTCCAGTTCGGCGAGAGGATTGCAGCACTCTTCTCGCCGGATGGGAGGAGCCTGGTCGAACAGGTCTCCCAGGACTCCTACTCGCTCCCGAAGGGTTGCCATATCCACTTTGAGAAAGTGGCCCAGGAGAAGGTCCTTGCGAACATCAAGGCAAACATTACGAACCGTTCCACTCTCATACAGAAGATGCGCTCGTTCCAGGCCGAGACTGGGGGACCTCTGAGTTTTGAGGAGTTCCTCCGCCGATACAACCTGCGGCCCCTTGATATCTATCGAAGAGGGACGTTCTGTCAACTTGCCGCTCTCGCGGGCGTATACCCCGAGATCTATGCAGATGACCGTCTCTTCCCGAAAATCGCGGCACTCAGACTGGCAACCCTGGACTCATCGGAGGCAATCGAATTTATCCAGATGACGCTCTCCGATCCCCGCCATTGCTCCCGAAAAACCCTCTCTCCCCGCGAAGAGTGTATGCTTGCACTCTTCTCCTATTCACTGAAGGATGAGCCCTTTCCTCGGGAGGATGCAGATGTTTGGGAAATTTTCCCGGAGGTCTTTGAGCATGATGAGATCCGGTGCGAGATCTACGACCTCCTGGAGTACAACAGAGAACATATCGTATACCCGAAAAAACCCATTGACCTGGGTTTTGCAAACGCCCTCGAACTCCACGCTACCTACACCCGGGCCCAGGCTTTTGCAGCACTCGGCCACTACACCCTGACCGGGAAACCGGCCGGGGGCAGCCGGGAAGGGGTTGTATACCTGGAGGATAAGAAGGCCGACGTATTTCTGGTCACCTTGAACAAGACCGAGGAGCACTACTCACCCACCACGATGTACAAAGACTACGCCGTCAACGAGCGCCTCTTCCACTGGCAGTCCCAGAGTACCACGTCCACGTCGTCACCGACCGGTAAACGCTACATCGAGCACGAACGCCACGGCAACCGGATCCTCCTCTTCGTTCGCGAGTACAACAAACTCAACGGCGTCACGCAACCCTACACCTTCCTTGGAACCGCCCGGTACCTCTCCCACGAGGGGAGCCGGCCGATGAGTATCACCTGGGAACTCGATCACCCGATGCCGGCAGGCTTCTTCCTGAAGGCAAACAAGATGGTGGTGGGGTAGCCCCGCCGAAACCTACATCACAGGAAACGTCGGATATACGATAGATGAATCGTTGCTGCCGCGGGGAGGCGTGATACCATTCTGACAAACCCAAAGAGATGCCCGGCCGTCCTGGTCCACGGGTGGCGGAGCCACCCCGGCATCTGGAACCGCCTCACCCCGGGGCTCTCGGAGGCTGCGGTACCCTTCTGGAGTTTCGACCATGCGGCGATGCAGGGTGCCGGGACGGAGACGATCGCCCTCGCTCTCCTGGACTACATCCACGCGAAGCGGGAGGAGACCGGGTACGGCGGCCCGGTCGACATCGTCTGCCACTCGATGGGGACGTGCATCGCCCGGTACCTCCTCGAAGTCCTCGACGGCGGCGCACGGGAGGAGCAGGTCCGACTCCTGGTCGGGATCGGCCCCCCGAACAACGGTTCGACCATGGCCGAGCTCTTCAACGACCCCGAACGGGGTCCGAAGGTGATCCGGAGCCTTGCAGGGGTCTTCGTGCCGCAGGACTACGATCCCGGCGACGATACCATCGTCCAGGAGTTCCGCCCGGGGAGCAGGACCGTTGCGGCGCTCCGGGACGCCGGGACCCGCGACGATATCGCCTACCGGATCCTCCTCGCCGCGAACCTCACCGCGACGCCGGCGTTCTTCCCGGTCTTCGGCGGCAGGACCTGGGAACTCGCCCCGGGCGGAGAGTGGCGGACGACATACGCCGGCGACGGCATCGTCCCCCACACCGATTCATACCTCCCGGGAGCGGGCCTGGATATCCTCCCGGCGGACCCCGGGAACCTGGCCCGGCACCCGGAGCACTACTGCCACACCATGCTGCCGAGAAACCCCGAGGTCGTCGCCCGCGTCATGGAGTACCTCTCGGCCCGGCCCTCCTCACTGTCTCCGTAAGGCCTGCCGTGCGGATGCCGCCCAGGCGTTGATCGCCCGCTCGAGGTCCTCCCCGGCCTTCCGTGCCGCCTGCTCGATGCGCTCGTGCCCTTCGGGTGTCCCGAGCAGGTGATGGCCTGCGTTCACCACATCGTTGACCGCCTTCCGGACCGATTGGGATGCCTCGTGCATATGTTCATCAACGGTAGGGGCGGCCGGTGCCGGTTCCTCCTCCGGTGCGGGGGCAGGATCACGGACCCACCGCCCCTGCTCAAAGCGACCTTCAGTCTCGCTCATAAGCGTGGGTGTAGGTCTGCCCGGGATAAAAACCTGGCTTTTTTACACCACACTTTCCGGTACCCAGCCGGCAGAGTGGAATGCGTGCGGTTGAGGGGGTCGGAAGCCCCGGATCGACGGTTAACCCCGGATGGTATCGGTATACCTGGACCCGCCACATGCCGGGCAGGGGTTCGAGGTAAAGCCCGGTTTCCTCCCGCTCCCGGGGCGACCTGGTTCCCGCACCTGCAACAGTATACGTAGTGCATACCGACCCTCGACCCACACTTTGAGCAGAACGGCATACCTCTTCAACCCGCGGTATGAGTAAATTATTTGTATACAACTACCGGGAATCCCCGGTCGCAGAGAACTGTCCCGATGCGCAGGTTCATCTGCATCCCGCATACAGGAGTAGAACGATGACCAGGGTTACTGCCATCGAGGAATGCGAGCGGGCGCTCTCCCCGGAAGCCTGCCGGCTGCGGATCGCACGATCCATCACGCTCGTCTTCCTCTTTCTCCTGGTGATCCCTCACTTCCTCGGCCTTGCTTTCGGTGTGCCCCCGCCGGCGGTCTTCACCCTTATTGCATCGACCCTCATCCTCCAGGCGGCCGCAGCCGTCGTCGGCCTGGGGCTCGGCCTCAACCCGGCGGTCGCCCTCGCCTTCCTGACATCGGTTGGGGTCGCCGTCATGCTCGGCATCCTTGAGATCTGCGACCTCTTCGCCGGGCGTTCCCGGGTGATCCAGGGGCTTCTCCGGAAAATCAATGCAAAGACTGGTCGGATTGAGTACCTGAAACGTTACGGGGCTCTGATG
>JALNXI010000070.1 GCA_023230425.1 Methanoculleus sp.
TGGTCGCGACAAACCTCACCAACTTCGTCTGCCCCCTCATCCGCTACCGGACCATGGACCTCGCGGTCCTCGGGAAGAGCCCCTGCACCTGCGGCAGGAACTACCCCCTGCTCGAGAGGGTGGAAGGCCGGGTTCAGGACTTCATTGTGACAAGCAAGGGTGAACTCCTCTCCGGGATCACCATGAACATCGATACCGATGCGTTCGATAACGTTAAGCAGTTCCAGTTCTACCAGGAGAGGGTTGGGGAAGTTATCCTGAACATCGTGAAAAAACCCGCGTTCAGCGATCTGGATGCAGACTATCTCCGCCGGGAGGTTGGCCGGAGTTGCGGTGATGACGTTACTATCACCATCAGGTACGTGGACAACATCCCGCTCACCGCCCGCGGCAAGTATCGCTACTTCGTCCAGAACATGCCGATACGCTTCGGCGAACGAGAACTCAGGAAGAACGAGCACGTACCCTCCGATATATCCGCCTGACCCGGGAGGTGTGTACATGAAGGCCGATCTCTTAAAATGGGCATCTCACGCGAACCCGCTCACCTTAAAGGCGCTTACCCTGGTGCCATCCTACCGGGTGTATCGTGAGATGTACGCACTCCTCCGGCAGTCCCGATGGTGGAGCCGGGAGGAACTCGCGGCCTACCAGGCGCGGGCACTCTCGTGCCTGCTCGACCACGCCTACGAGAACGTCCCCTACTACCACCGGGTCTTTGAGGAGCGGGGCCTGGTTCCCGGGGATATTCAGACCCCGGGGGACCTCGCCCTCCTCCCCTTCCTGACAAAGGAGATCGTCCAGGCGAACCTCGCCGACCTGAAAGCCCGGAACTACCCGGAGGCAGCCTTCGAGTATGTGCGCACATCCGGTTCCACCGGCACCCCCATGGGGTTCTACTACGAGCGGGGAGTCTCCCGGGCGAAGGAGTGGGCGTTCATGAAGACCCAGTGGGACCGTGTCGGCTATTGCTTCGGAGACCGGTGCGTCATCCTCCGGGGGCACGTAGTGGACACAGCGTCGAGCGGCACCTACTGGAGGCGGGCGCTCTTCGGCCGCTGGCTGATCATGTCCTCTCACCAGATGACCGAGGAGACCCTGCCGGCCTATATCGACCGGATCCGGAAGTTCCGGCCCCGATTCATCCACGCCTACCCATCCACGGCCGTGATCCTGGCCCGCTACATGCGGGAGCACGGCATCGAACCGTTCCCGACGGTGAAGGCGGTCCTCTGCGGGTCCGAGAACCTCTACCCCTGGCAGCGGAGCCTTCTCGCAGAGGCGTTTGGGTGCAGGGTCTTCTCCTGGTATGGGAACTCCGAGCAGACCGTGCTTGCCGGAGAGTGCGAGGAGAGCACCCACTACCATATCTTCCCCGAATACAGCATCGTCGAACTGATCGGGCGGGACGGCCTGCCCGTCGAGGGGCCGGGCGCGATGGGGGAAGTGGTCGCGACAAACCTCACCAACTTCGTCTGCCCCCTCATCCGCTACCGGACCATGGACGTTGCGGTTGCCACGGAAAAGCAGTGTCCATGCGGGAGGCAGTATCCCCTGCTCGAAAAGGTGGAGGGGAGACTTCAGGAGTTCATCGTGACCCGGAGCGGACATCTGATCTCCGTCACCCCCATCAACTACGAATCAGGAGCTTTCGAGAACATCAGGCAGTTTCAGATGTACCAGGAGGAGATGGGCGAACTCATCATGAAGGTCGTCAGAAAACCGACCTACACCGAGGAGGACACCCAGCAGCTGACCCGGGAGCTCCGGTGGCAGCTCGGCGATGAAGTGAACGTCCACGTCCGCTTTGTTGATGAGATTCCCCGCACCCGGGGCGGAAAGTTCCGCTACCTCATCCAGAAACTCCCGATATCAATCGGAGACCTCTGACGTATCAGTCGATGTAGGAGACGACCCTGCGTTTCAGCCACGGTTTGTTGACGACGGAACCGTAAGCCCATTCCGCCAGGGCTCCGACCATATTCTTCCGGCAGACCTCCATGTAAACGCTCAGGCCGGAGCAGAACCGGGATTTGAAGAAGTTCAGGTCCGGCGTGTTCGCCCCGATATTCTCAAAGGAAGGGTAGCCGTCAGCCTTTGCACGCTGGACCAGGAGCCACTGGAGATACTCGTTCCCGGCATGGCCGCTCTCAATCCGCGGCGTCCCCATCCAGAGCAGGAAGCGTTTGTACTCCTGGGTGGCGACGGACCCCGTGAGCGCACCTTCCCGGTCGTAGAGGTAGTAGGCCGCAAGATGGTCCGGATACGCCCGGAAGAGGGCCTCAAAGTAGCGCCTGCTGACCATCGGGATGTTCATATCCGGCTGGCTGAACCGCCTGGCAATCGATGTATACAGCACCGATATATCGGCGCTCCGCACGAGGTCCATACCGGCCTCCTCGGCCTTCCGGATCTTGTTGCGGAGTTTGTAGTGGAAACTGCTCCAGATCGCCCCCGTCGGCTGCGAGAGGTCGATCATGTAGGTGTAGTGGACCTTCGGGGTATACCCCCGCCAGAGGAACTGCCTGACGTCGACGAGGCCGGGCACGAGGACCAGGGAGAGGTAGTGCGGTGAGATCGCATCGATCTCTCTGGAGAGGTCATCGGCGATGAGGTCCATGACCGCCTCTTTCTTGCCCTGTTTCAGCGTATCAAACCCTCTTGCGGGGATGAGACCCTGGTAGGGGATGACCGCCTGCATGGGCGGCGGCGAGAAGAGCGTCTTTATCCCACGCGTGTTCCTGAGGTAGAGCGGGGCGAGGCAGACAAGTTCCTCCCCCCTGTAGACCCCGTAGGGGAGGAGCCGGTACCCCGCATGCTCCCCGGTGATCGCTATGTAGTCCCACTTGTGGAAAAGCAGCCCGTACGGGCTTGCATCAACGAACGAATCCCATAGTTCTCTGTCTTTCACGAGTTCGAGCGCCATAGAGCCTGACTTCCGGCCGATCGGTCATACCAGACCGCGTCCGCCGGAGGATAACTCAGACGTTATAGTTATATCTTTCGCCCGCCGACCTCCGGTCACGGGGGTCTGCATTCTTCTCCGGGAGTCCTGGGACATCCCCGGCCCCATGGAGTCCTCCTGCTGCATGCGTCTACTCGATGTAGGAGACGAGCCTCCTCTTAATCCGCGGCCTGTTGACGATGTTGCTGTAGACCCACTCCGCCATCTTCCCCACACCGTTCTTCTTACTCATTTCAAGATAGATGGAGAGGGCCGGGTTGTACTTCGCCTTGTGCATATTCAGGTTCGGGTTGTTTGCCCCTGTGTTCTCGAACTCCAAAAACCCCTTCTCCTTCGCATCCCGGAGCAGGAGCCACTGGAGGTACTCGTTTGCCGATGTGCCGTCGATCTTCGGTCCCCCGACCCAGAGGATATACCGCTTGTACTCCTGGGTCGTGCCGACCCCTTTGAGGTCTCCGTTCCGGTCGTAGAGGTGATAGACATGCACGTGGTCGGGATACGCCCGGAAGATCTCCTCGAAATACTGCCGTGTGACCATCGGGATATTCATCTCAGGCTGGCTGAACCGCCGAACTACCGCCTCGTAGAACGGACCGAGATCGGCCCCCTCCTCCATATAGTAGCCATCCCTCTCAAACTTCCGGAGGTTTGTCCGCAACTTCCCATTCAGGTTCTCCCAGAGGGTCTCCAGCGGAGGGGCGAGGTTGATCGTGTAGGAGTAGTTGATCCTGATCCGGTAGCCATCCCGGATGAACTGGCGTATGTCGCGAAAACCCGGGACGAGTTTCATCGAGAGGTAGTCAGGAGCGAGATTCCCGAGTTCTTCCCGGAGCCCCTCAGCGACCACCTGCAGCGTCGACTCTTTCTTGCTCTGCTTCGCTGTGGTGTAATCTCTCCCCATCACAATACCCAGGTAGGGCACGATCGCCTGCAACGGCGGTGGTGAGAGCACAATGGAGAGTCCGCAGGACCGCTTGTGGAAGAACGGGCAAACGGCGGCGAGTTCATCGCCCATATAAATGCCGTAGGGGAGGGCCGTATACCCGGTAAGTTGCTCAGTGATCTTTAAGGAATCCCACTTGTGGAAGAGGAGGCCGGATGGGCTGGCGTCGATGAACGTGTCCCAGGTCTCTCTATCGGTGATAGCCTCAACTGGCAAATCGTTCTCCCCCCCTCTGCCGGATATTCCCGGAGGTCTCCTATTTCCTGCGGTCACCCAGATAAATATGGCGGTCGCCATCAACTCCGGGATGTGAAAGAGCCCCTGGCGCCGCATACACCCGGGACGCCCCCATCCCTCCAGTCGGCGGGAGGCCGGTATCAGACATACGAGGCCCTGGCCCGTCGTTGGCAAAGCGGGAGCGGGGAGAGAGGGGGAGCACAGGGTCCGGCAATGGTGTCTAGATCCTGCCGGCCGCCATCATCAGTCTTTTGACGAAGGTGAGGTACGCCCACTCGGAGACCGCCCCGAGGGCATCTTTCTTCTCGATCTCGAAGTAGGTCGTGAGGTCCGGGTTGAACTTCGACTTGAAGAAGACCAGGTCGGGGTTGTTCGCGCCCATGTTCTCAAAGGTCCGGTAGCCTTCGGCCTTTGCACGCTGAATCAGGAGCCACTGGAGGTACTCATTACCGGCATGAGCGCTCTTTAGCCGCGGCGTCCCCATCCAGAGCAGAAATCGCTTGTATTCCTGGGTTGCCACCACGCCCGCGACCTCATCTCCGGCATCGTAGAGGTAGTATATCCCGATCCGATCCGGGTAAGCACGCACGAGGTCTTCGAGATACTCCCGCCTTATGGGCGGGATATCGAGCGACGGGTCCTGGTACCGGTCGGCGAGGAGCCGGTGGAGCGTGGAGACGTCGCCTGTCTTCTCCAGCCGAAGATCGGCTTTCGCCTCTTTCTTCAGTTTGTTCCGGAGCTTGTAGTGGAGGTTGTTCCAGAGTTCATCAAGCGGCCGCTCCAGGTTGATGGTGTAGGTATACCGGATCCTTGCGTCGCACCCGTCCCAGAGGTAGTGACGTATATCGTTGAACTCCGGGACAAAGGCTATCGAGAGGTAGTTCGGTGAGAGGCCCTCAAGCACTCCCCGGATATCTTCGGCGACCAGGCGCAGCACCGACTCCTTCTTGCTCTGTTTGAACCCCTCGAAGTTCCCGCTCATAACACACCCAAGATGAGGTATCACGGTGAGCGGGGGAGGGGAGAATACGGCGTTAATGCCGTGCGCCCGCCTGCAGAAAAGCGGAAATGCACAGATGGGCTCATCCCCATTATAGACCGCGTAGGGAAGGAGTGTGCTCCCGGTATGCTTTGCTGTCAGGTGCAGGTAGTCCCACTTATGAAAGAGGAGTCCGGACGGACTCTCATCGATGAAGGAGTCCCAGGTATCTCTGTCGTCAACTCTGCCCGCTGCCATTCCTTCCGTCACCTTCGCCCTGTCACGCTATTTGCTCCTCGACGACCTCTAATCACCTCCGGAGCCCATATATATCTTTCTCCAGGCCAGCCGGGTCCTGCAGCGAATCGCCGGGATGCCGGGCGTGGCCATCCCATCCGGAGGAACGGGGCGCCTCCGGTCGCAGCGCCGGGCCTCCCGACAGGAATCATTATATATGGCGACACGTGAGGTAGAGGCATGGTCGCACTCCGCCTTCTTGCCGTGGACGACGTCTCGTTCCGCTCGTGGGAGGGTAACGGTTCAGGTGCGTACGGCGACATCTGGGTGATCATCCCGGAGAAAAATCTCTTTCCCAAGTTCCTGAAACATTTTTGCCGGGCATCCGGTCGGGATCTGGTTTCCATCCCGTATTCTGAGAACTTCTTCTAGACGCAGGTGTAGATGCCCGGGAGCACCAACCGCCTCCCTTGTTGCTGGTGTCATTCCGTCTCATTCGGAGCAAAACGTTTAATGCAGAGGATCGACATGAGCAGTGTCGATGGGTGTGCGGACGATGTATCGGAGATTGAAGGCTCTCCAGCTTGAAAATTCTGTGACAATGAGAGCACTTCATATTCTCCCCACATACTCTGCGTACAAAAAGACCTACACCCTTCTCCGGCAGTCCCGGCAGTGGAGCCGGGAGGAACTTGCGGCCTACCAGGCACAGGCGCTCTCGCGCCTGCTCGACCACGCCTATGAGAACGTCCCCTACTACCGTCGGGTCTTCGAGGAGCGGGGCCTGGTTCCCGGGGATATCCAGACCCCGGAAGACCTCGCCCTCCTCCCCTTCCTGACCCGGGAAGACCTGCAGAAGAGCCTTCCCGACCTGAAAGCCCGCAACTACCCCGAGACGGCGTTTGAGTACGTCACCACCGGCGGTTCCACCGGCATCCCGGTCGGGTTCTACTACGAGAAAGGAGCGTCCCGGGCACGGGAATGGGCGTTCATGAAGACCCAGTGGGACCGGGTCGGCTACCGTTTCAGCGACCGATGCGTCGTCCTCCGGGGCTATATCGTCGGATCCGCACGAGACGAGACCTTCTGGAAGAAGACCCTCTTCGGCCGGTGGCTCCTGATGTCCTCCCACCATATGACCGAGGAGACCCTGCCCGCCTACATCGACCGGATCCGCACGTTCCGGCCCGGGTTCATCCAGGCCTATCCCTCGATGGCCGTCATCCTCGCCCGCTACATGGTGGAGCACGGCGTCGAACCGTTCCCCACCGTGAAGGCGGTCCTCTGCGGGTCCGAGAACCTCTACCCCTGGCAGCGGAGCCTTCTCGCAGAGGCGTTTGGGTGCAGGGTCTTCTCCTGGTACGGAAACTCCGAACAGACCGTGCTTGCCGGAGAGTGCGAGGAGAGCACCCACTACCATATCTTCCCCGAATACGGCATCGTCGAACTGATCGGCCGGGATGGCCGGCCCGTCGAGAGGCCGGGCGCGATGGGGGAAGTGGTCGCGACAAACCTCACCAACTTCGTCTGCCCCCTCATCCGCTACCGGACCATGGACCTCGCGGTCCTCGGGAAGAGCCCCTGCACCTGCGGCAGGAACTACCCCCTGCTCGAGAGGGTGGAAGGAAGGCTCCAGGAGTTCATCGTGACGAAGGATCGTCGGTTCATATCGATGACAGCAGTCAACATGCACTCCGACGTCTTTGACAACGTTGTGCAGTTTCAGTTCTACCAGAAGAAGGAAGGAGAAGTGCTGATGCGAATCGTGAAGAAACCGGGATACACCGACCGGGATACGGAGCGCATCCTCCGGGAACTCGATAGAAAGTTCCAGGGCGACGTAGATGTGACCATCCGCTCCGTCGGGAAGATCCCCCGCACCCGGCGCGGCAAATACCAGTTCCTGATACAGGACCTGCCGCTGGACCAGCAGGAACCCGGTCAACATGAGGCAGAATGCAGAAACAAGTCAGGTTGATGGCAGTAGGCGACATCTGGCTGCAGACGGGGAGTAACCGGCACCCGTTCGAGGAGGTCCGGCACCTCCTTGAGCATAAGGACCTCCTCTTCGGGAACCTCGAGACCGCCCTCTCCGAGACGGGGGAGCGGGCCCGGAAGCATCATGTGATCGCTTCACCCCCGGAGGCGGCTCGATACCTGGCGGATGCCGGCTTTGATCTCCTCAGCGTTGCAAACAATCACTCCGTCGACCTCGGTGCTGAGGGGCTCACCAACACCCTGCGTACACTCGAAAGCCGGGGTATCCTCCCCATCGGGGCGGCGGCGTCACCGAACCGGCAGGAACCGATTATCCTCGAGAAGAACGGCATCGTGATAGGGTTTTCCGGCTACACGACGGGCAGGACCGTCTTTTCCGGCGGCGCTTCGGTCAACCGGCTGGTTGAGGAGGATATCATTGCGGATATCGCGTCCCTTGCGGGCAGGTGCGACCATATAGCGGTCTCACTGCACTGGGGGATAGAGATGGCCTACTATCCGTCGCCGGGGCAGATCGACCTCGCTCACCGGCTCATCGACGCGGGAGCCACCCTGGTCCTCGGGCACCACTCCCATACCATGCAGGCGATCGAACGCTACCGTGGCGGGCTCATCGCCTACTCGCTCGGCATGTTCCAATTCGACCCGAACTGGCCTCACAACCTCTCGCAGGAGGCATTCATCCTCTCGGTCGACCTGCAGGAAGACGGTGTCGTCGGGGAGCACGAGGTGATACCACTCATCGTCGACGACGATTTTGTGCCTCGCCCTGCGGGGGAACCACGGAGTGAGGAGATTTGGGCCTTCATCGCCGGGATATCGAGACCGGTCGCCGGAGGCGGGATGACCTGGGCAGAGTGGTTTGAGGAGATCGCACCGGTCTACATGACGATGAACCTCGAGAGTTACCGTTACCGGATACGCCGGAGCGGCCTCCTCCCCCTCCTGGAGATGGGAGTCTGGCTCTGCACACCCTTCTGCCTGAAGTGTTACGCCGGGCTCGCCCGGCGGTCTCTCCGCCCGTTGTCGGTGCAGGAGAGGTGCGCTCCCGGGAAGGATACCGGTAACTGAGCGTGGACCCACTTTGAGCATACGGGTCCCGTGGAGAGGAATGTTGACACTCCCCCCGGGCTAAAGCCGGGAGATTCTTGTTTCGTTGACCGGAACTTGCACCACCAGGATTGGCGGTGTAGTGGTTCTGATCTCCACAAGCGTAGATTCGGGTGTGCCCCACCCTACGGATGCTCGTTTGAGAATATTCTGCGCGGCGTTCAGATCTCGCGGGACGGTATACCCGCAGACCGGGCAGCAGTGTGTCCGCTGCGCGAGATCCTTCTTTTCGCGGTGCCCGCAGAGGAAACAGTCCTGCGTCGTGTAGGTCGGATCAATGAGATGCACATACGTACCAGCATTCGCAGCTTTGTAGCGTATGAACTCCCGGGCCTTGTACCACGCGGCATCGAGAATAGATCTGGATCTGCCGCGAAGTTTCGCGTCCAGTGACTCAACCATCGGTTTGACGTTCAGGTGTTCCAGCGCGATGTGATCGTATCGATCAACATAGTACCAGCTCCACGTGTGCAGGAAGTCGTTCCTCCGGTTCTCGACCTGCTCGTGGATCCGGGCAACCCGAACCCGCTGTTTCCGGCGGTTCCTGCTCCCGTCCACCGCCCGAGATAACCTCCTCTGAGCCCGGCGGAGCCGCTTCGCGGCCTTCCTGACGTTGTGGGGGTGCGGGAAGACTTTGCCCTCGGTATCGGTAGAGAAGTTCTCCAGGTTCAGGTCGATCCCGACCGCCCGGGTACCGGTCGTCGGCTCCGGGGTATCAGGGGTCTCGGAGATGATCGCCACGAACCACCGGTGAGCGCGAGTGTGCTTGATCACG
>JALNXI010000071.1 GCA_023230425.1 Methanoculleus sp.
GGATGTACGTCAACCTGAACCGGCGTGCTGACGAGTGGGAGGGGTTCGGGTTCATCCGCATGGACGAGATCCCGATCCACAAGTGGATGCGGTTCAAGAAGAACGCCGTCTGGGCGGGGGAGCGGCAGGAGACCTACGAGATCCCGCCCGCCGTCAAGTTCGCGAACCAGAACTCCGAAGGAAAACTTACCGAACCCATCACGGTCAGGATGGATGACTGGCTTGAGTTCCTGGGCTACTTCCTCTCCGAGGGGTCCGTCCAGCGGCACTACCAGACGCAGGTTCACTACCGCGTGATCATATCGCAGAAGAATCCCGAATCGGCCGGGAAGATCCGGCAGTGTCTCGAACGGCTGCCGTTCCGGTTCACCTACGACGGCAAGAACTTCGCGATCAACGCAAAGCAGATTGCAGAGCACCTTGCGCCGTTCGGAAAATGTCACGAGAAGTATGTTCCCGAGTATGCCAAACGCCTCCCCCCTGAGCAGATCGGGATTCTGCTCGACGCGCTCATGCTCGGGGACGGTTACGTCAACAAAACGACCGGGGTCTCGATATACACGACCTCTTCAAAGAGGCTCGCCGACGACGTCACCGAACTCCTGCTGAAGAAGGGGTGGTCCGGGAACATCCACCTCATGCGGGAGGCCGGGGCCGTCGCGCCCAATCCCCGGGGCGGAACCTCGACGGCGACGCACGACATCTACCAGGTGACCTTCATCCGCGACGGCCAGAACGAGCCGAACATCAACTCAAACGGACAGCGGCATATTGAGACGCGCCCATATAAGGGCACGATCTACTGCCTTGAGGTCCCGAACCACACTCTGTATGTCCGGCGGAACGGCATCCCGGTCTGGTGCGGCAACTCGATCTCTGTCGCCAAGGCCGGGATCACCGCGACCCTGAAGTCCCGGTGCGCGCTCCTCGGCGCTGCAAACCCGAAACTCGGGCGATTTGACCAGTTCATTCCTATCGGCGAGCAGATAGACATGCCGCCCTCGCTCCTCTCCCGGTTCGACCTCATCTTCGTGATGACCGACCAGCCGGAGGCCCAGCGCGACGGGGCCATCGCCCACCACATCATCAAGACTCATTCCGTCGGCGAGTTGATCAAGCAGCACGCGTACGCGCCGCTGCCTGACGTCGATGATGCATACATCCAGCGTGCGCTTGCGCCCGTCATACCCGACATCGATCCCACGCTCCTGCGGAAGTACATTGCCTACGCTAAAAGGACCTGTTTCCCCATCCTCTCCGACGGGGCGCAGGAGGCGTTGATCGCCTACTACATGCGACTCCGGGACCTCGCGAGCGGGAACAAACCTGTCCCGGTCACTGCCCGGCAGCTCGAGGCGCTGGTCCGCCTCGCGGAGGCGAGCGCCCGGATGAGGCTCTCGAACACCGTCGATACGGAGGATACCGACCGGATCCTCAAGATTGTGGACGCCTGTCTCCGGCAGGTCGCCTACGACGCCGAGACCGGGAACTTCGATATCGACAAGCTCGTGACCGGCGTCACAAAGTCACAGCGCGATATCATCCGGTCGATCAAGGAGACGATCCGGAACGTCTGTGACGACTCCGGCGGCCAGGCGAGGGTCGATGAGGTCATCGATATCCTTGTGCAGCAGGGCTTCTCCCGCGACAAGGTCGAGCACACCATCGAGCAGCTGAAACGGGGCGGGGATCTGCTCGAGCCCCGGCATGGCTTCATCAAGGTGACGTGACCGGCGCGGGGCGGCTGCGAGGTGCTGGAGCCCCGGCATGGGCTGGTGAAGGTGATCGGGTAGGCTGCATGCAGGTGCCCAACCTTCACCTGATATCCATCCTCATGAACTTCACGTAGGTTGCGGCGAAGAAGGCCGCCGGGAAGACGATGAGCGCGGCGATGTTCATCCAGACCCGGCCGAGGGCGTCGGCAAGGTCGGCGGGCTCCTCCGCCTGTACCGCGCCGTAGGACGTGTACATCGCCGAGGTTTCGGGGCTCATCACCGCCATTGAGACCATCATGTAGTTCATCTGCGGTGAAAAGATGCTGGAGACGTCGCTGATGAGCCGCCGCTTCTCCACGTAGGCTTTTCTTGCCTCTTCATACTCTCTCCACGCCGGATCGGTCTCGCGGGGGTCGTCGACGGAGACGGCAGTATCGTATCCCCCACCGGAACTCTGTGCCGGGGTCGGCATCGGGACCGCCGTCTCCGGGAGCTCGGGCGGGTCGCCCGCGAGGGCGTCTGCGGCCATCATCCCGAGCACCGGGAGGAGCGTGGTGACGGCAAAGAAGATCACGAGGGTGTAGATCAGAGCGTTCCCGCTCTCTTTTGCAACCGTCGACATCGTCAGCGCGATGGCGAAGTAGGCGAGCAGGAACCCGAGCGAGACCGCCCCGAAGATCAGGATGGCGGCGAATTCATCCAGCGTCGGGACGACCGAGAAGACGAGGAGCATGGCAAGCGAGACGGCGAGTGCGAGCGCCATGGCGAACCCCAGGGCGCCGACACCCCCGAGCACCTTGCCGTTGATGATCTCGTCCCGGTAGACCGGGTGGGAGAGGAGGGTCTTTAACGACCGGGACTCCTTCTCCTTTGAGACCAGGTCAAACCCGATCGCAAGAGCAAGAATACTGCCGAGGGTCGCCATGTAACTCATCATGAACAGGAAGACGAGCATGATCGAGGGTTTCTCGGGCATCCAGCCAGGGTAGGGCCCCTCGATCTCCGCCTCAGGCATGTGCTGGAGCTGCTCGTTATACGCTTCCAGGCGGTTGTTATACAGCCCGATGCCCTCGTGGATGCTGACCGCGGATATCACCAGGAACAGGGCCAGGATGATGATGAACCGCCTGCTGGTGATGTGGTCGGAGAACTCCTTGCGTGCTACGTTGAGCAATCGATCGAGTGCCATTCCTTACCTCCGGTAGATCGCCATGAAGACATCCTCGATGTCTGGCTCTTCTACCCGCATCTCCCGGACGTGCACGCCCTGTTCGAAGAAGGATGCTGCAAGCCGGTCGCGGATGTCGGTCTTCGCCCGGAAGACCGCCCGGTTTCCGTTCCTCTCGACGGCGAGGATCTCGGGGTCCTCGATCGCCGGCAGGTGCTCCCGGGTCTCGACCACGATCCGGACGGCGTCGCCGTCTGAGGGTGCGAGCGTCCGGGCGACCTCGTCAAGCGTCCCCTGCGCCACAAGTTTTCCCTTTGCGAGCAGCCCGACGGTCTGGCAGACCGCCCTGACCTCGGAGAGGATGTGGGAGGAGACGAAGACCGTCTTTCCTTCGCCGGCGAGGCGGTTGACGAGGTCCCGGTACTCCCGGACGCCCTCGGGATCGAGGTTCGCCGTCGGTTCGTCGAGGAAGAGCACTTTGGGGTCGTTGATCAGCGCCTGGGCAAGCCCGAGCCGTTGTTTCATCCCGCGGGAGTATTCCCCGGCCTTCTGGGTGACGCCGCCGAGGTGGACCAGGTCGAGGAGGTCCGCGATCCGCTCTTTACGCTTTCTCGCGTCCATCCCGTAGAACCGGGCGAAGTAGTCCAGGTTCTGCTCGCCGGTCATGTTCCCGTAGAACCCGACGTCTTCAGGGAGGTAACCGATGATCTCCTTCACTTTCAGCGGGTCTTTGGCGACCTCGATCCCGTCGACCAGGCACCGGCCGCCGGTGGACTCGATCATGCCGGTGAGCATCAGGATCGTCGTGCTCTTTCCCGCCCCGTTCGGGCCGAGGAAGCCGAAGACCTCGCCCTCCCCGACCTCGAGGTCCAGGCCGTCGACGGCCGTCTTTCCGTTGTATACCTTCGTGAGGTTCTCTGTCCGTATCATGTTCTACTCCTCTCCATCCGCCTGCATGCCGCCCGGGGGAACTTCACCGCCATATTCCGCATCCAGAGCATACATCGACCCTTTCTCCGCGATCAAGATTTTACGGTGCTGCCGCTCCCAGAGGATCGTAACGCCGTACAGGGCCCAGGCTATGAGGCTCAGGGCCAGCATGAACCAGACAATCCAGCCGGGCATACCGCTCAGGACGAAAAATGCTATCCAGGCGACGAGAATAACGGCGGCCGCCGGCACGCTCAGGCGCCGGACGATGCGCTGTCTCCGCGTCATGCTGGCCCTGGTGAACTCGCCGGCAACAACCCGTGCATACCCGGCGGCGATCCGTGCGTACTGCCTCCGGTAGGTGAGCAGGAAGCCGATGACCGCTCCCGCCCCGATGGCAAGACCCGTCCATACGGTCGGGTACCCCGGAGCATCCTCGATCAGGAGAAAGGCTGCCGTTGCCGCCGCCGAGAAGGCTACCGCCGTAACCAGCGCCTGGTTGTGGTAGCGGCTCCACCACCCGGACCCGGTCCGGGGAACGGTGTCCCCCCCGGCCGGTGCCGCGGTCATGCCCGGCCGCACCGGCAGGTTCGTCCGCATCGCCCCCTGCATGGGGCACCAGCCCAGGTAGGCCCGTATCGTCTCCACGAGAGACATCACACGACCTCCCGGAGTTTTGCAAAGAGCTCATTGGCCATACGGGTCGGGTCGTCGGTCTTTGTAAGCGCGATCCCCAGCTCGTCCGCGTAGTCCCAGAGGAGTTCGATGCACCGGGCGTACCTGGGGCACGCGCCGCAGTCGCCTTCGTGTTCGTACCAGACCTGCACACCGCGGTCTGCCGATACGAAGACGATAGCGGCGGCATCGAAGGGGACGGAGTGCCCGAAGAGAACCCCAATCTCCGCGTTCAGGCGTTCGACGTCGATCTGGTTCGCGTGCGCCATCGCGAGAAGCGTCTCCTCGACCTTCCTGTCCATGGCAAGCAGCGCCTTCGAGACCGCCTGGCGGGATATGCTGAAGCGTTCTGCGATACCGACGTTGGCAAGGCCGGTGCGGCGGAGGCGCCAGAACGCAAACTGCCTGTCGTTCAGGGGGAGTGGCATGTGTCAACAGTTATTGGTTGACATTATATACTTTGTGATCGGTTCTTTTCCGGGCTCCTCTCGTTTGCTCGTCTATCCAGCACTATACACAGGTATAGGCGGAAATGGGAGATATAGCGACGGCCGATGGTACCGGGCGGCCCGGAAGCGATCCGGTGCGAGGCAAACCCCGCCACCTGCGGCGCCCCGCCCGTCCTTTCTCCGATCTGCCCGGGGGGAGGGGCCGATCGCCCCACTTCTGCAAACAGCCGACGGACGTGTAGAGGAATGAGACAGAAAACATAAATGTCCAGACGTCCAGGTCATTGTGCGGAGGCTTAAAACAGCGTTTGCAAAACGGCGGAGGCTCACCCCATCCGTCCAAGGCCGGACGAGCCCCCCACTACCCGAAGGCAATAATTGACTTTGCATTCTATGTATTTAAAAATTACGCTTCTCTTGCCTCCGGGAATGCTACTGGAGGAAAGTAAGTGAACGGAACCATTGGAACGCAGGCGCTCTCCCCGATGATGCTTCGGTGATGTACGTATGAAGCTCGACCCTATCGTCAAGGAGGCACTCTGGCGCTCAGTTGTAGTCTTTTTCGTATCGATTTTCATCGTCGCTATCATCATCGGGACAGCCCTCCTCCCAATACCTGCGTTCTTGTTGTTTCCCCTGGCACTGATGATCACTGCAGTATATTTCTGTGTTATGGTGTGGTCTGGACGAAAGGCAGCCGGAAAATCAAAACCCCATGCATATTCGCCCTCATCTCCTCCGGTTAGCGGATACAGGGAAGGAGAATGGATACAGAGGCGAGTTGTTGTCGATAAGGTGACCGACGCCGCCCTTCTCATCACGATCTTCCTGATCTACCTCTATGCATCCCGTGCGTATTCTATCAACCAGATGCTCTGGCTCCCTGTCCTTCTCATCATCGGCATGTTTCTGGCGCGGATCGTCTTCACCGACGGCAGCGAGCACCGCGTCACCCTCGCACGATCGGTTGTCTTCTACCTCCTGGCTGCCGGGATTGTCCTTCTGCGCCGTCTGGCACTGGGGTATCCGGTTATTCCCACTCTCAAAGGGATTATCCTCGTCGGTATCATCGCTTATCCCATTCTCTACATCTGGGAACGGCAGCGTGGACAGGAGGTAGCGGACTGATGACTACCGTCTTTTTGCGATACTCATGATTCGCAATTATCTGCCGTTGCTATGGAAACTGGTACTCGTTCTTGCAGTAGTTCTTCTCATCGCAAACTATTACGAATATACACAAAGCGGCCATTATGACTCCCCCAGACAGTGGTTATTTTTTGCCCTTTTATTCACAAGCATCATCATTCGATTCATCAGTCAAAAGACCCCGAAAAATACTTGATTCCCACGAGGTCATCCCGATACTCCTCCGGTTACGATGAAGTCGATGCAGGTCCGGGATGAAACCAGAGCCGAAAACCCCTAACGAACCCCTGTGATAGAAATGACGGTAGAAACGCAGAAAAAACCGGGAAAACTCATGGGTATCGTAGGCGTAGTCTGCGGCTTATTCCTGTATTACTTCTGGGTTGCCGTGATCATGGCGATCCAGTTCACCTTCTTTGCAGAACCGAACGCCATAGGCGTATTTACGGTCGAGTTCCCGCTCTCGATACGAACATGACTCACAGCCGGGTTATCGCTGTTCTTTGTTCTGTCCGGCTATTACCTGTTTACCCGCGAGGTGATGCCCGAAACCCAACTCCTTCTGGACAGAGGGGGATTTGCCGGCCCACTCCTGGGTTTCTTCCTGTGGCTCGCGGCGCTGGTTCCTCTCCAGGACGATATGGAGGAGTATATCCGGATCCAGGGCTAAAAAACAAACCCGTCGTTTGCAAGAATCACTTTTATTGTGCTCACCAGGGCATTTGCCGTAGCGAGTGCGCCTTCTGCATCGGTATGGGTGACGATACAACTGACATCGTACGTGGCCGCATGCCGTTTCCTCCGCATCCGGTCAAAGGCGGTAACATCATCCTGTTCGAGGTAGTATCTCAGGAACTCCTTTACGGAAACGTGCCCTTCGGCCGATAACCTCTGGAGAACATCAGTGCTCTGCCTGCCGACAAAACCGCATTGTAGGAGATGTTGTACGCCCATTCATCGTTGATCTGGAGATTCATCTCGGCAGCATAGAGATCCCGCTGCGCAATATCGATCGCTTCCCTGACAGTGTTCAGATCGAAGGGTATCTTCTCAATCTTCCCTTCCATCTCCAGGCGTTTCACCATAGCAGTCCTCACCCAGGATCATAATCTTTGGTCTATTCAGAACATTTGTGATGAACGGGTCAGCCTCGTTGACGCGATCCCGTAGTTCTTCTTTCTTCACCAGCGTATAATTAATTTCCCTTTGAAGGGTCCTCTCACACTCGTTTGTCAGAGGGATCAGGCGATTCTCGTCGATATCTCCAACGATAAAGAGATCGATGTCGCTCTTTGCACCTGCTGTTCCGGACGCAAAAGAGCCGTAGATGAATATGCATTCGACATCACCGAGTTCGTCAAGCCCGTCTTTGAGAACCTGGGCGACACCTTCTGTCTTAAGAACCAGCCTCTGCAACTCGGGGTAGAGGAAAAAATTCTGGTCGACAGTGTAATATATCTGGTTCCCCTTTGTTTCCGATCTTAGCAGGCCGAATGATTCGAGCTTCGCAAGTTCCTTCCGGACAAGAGCGTAATTTTTCCCGACGAGCCTCTCGACCTGGCGGATATAATACTCCTTTTCAGGATTCAGGAGAAATAGCGTGAGTAACTTCACTCTCGTCTCTGAGGATATGAGAACTTCGAGCATCTATGAAGAGGGTTGCCGGTTGATGATAAAAAGGTACCTCTTTGATTATTTATTATACCCAATTGATTGCATAATGTAATCAAAAGGCAACGTACAGCAACCACCTGTGCGGGGGGACGGGCTCGGCGGCCAGCTGCGGATAACCCGTGAGGCGCATCGCGGGCGGCAGGCCATAGGTTCTCCGGGCAGGATGTCGATTACCCGCCCCGTCGATCCGGAGCGGCCTGCCGGACCCGTGGACCCGCTCCCGCCGGGAAGTCCTGTCTGTAAGGGCAGGGTGGTTTATCGTCGCCAATGGCGAGGTCGGAGAGACCATACAACTTTCGTCGGGGTATGGCTGTCTGCGGCGCCCGGTTGCCGGGGACTGTCGTATCCCGCACGCTCTACCTCGCTGTGAGAACGGCCTCTCTCCTCCGTCCTCGTCCCCCAGGGCGGGGGCGAACACTTCGCTTTTATGAACAACCGAAGGACGTGTAAAGGAATGTGAGAGAAACGCTCTATAGACCCAGGTATACTTCCTCGTGCGGATGCCCAGATCGGCGTTTGTAAAAGTGCAGAGGAACGGCCGGATGAAACCCTGCTATATCATCATACTACTCCTGCTTATTCTCCTCACCGCAGGATGCATCGAGCCGGGGGCCACCCGATCCCGCAGGGGTTACGCCGTCACCCACGATAGGCATCATAACCGAACTCTCCCCCGATAATGTACCATCACTCCGTGATTCCGCCTTCATCAGGATCGAGGAATGGGAGAACCCTGCAGAATACACGAGTTTCTCCCCGCCATCATACATCCCCGAGGAGTATACTCTCTACGGCCTCCTGATAGCCACTGTCTGGAACGAGACTTATGGCCGCCACACGACGAGCGGCGAGAGCCTGTGGTACGCGCACGACGATACGATACAGAACGCATCGTGGACTACCGATATGACGCTTCTCGAGATCTCCTGGAGCAACTGCGGGTATAACTCCTATGCAAAAGATCAGATTGTTAACACAGAACCGAAATCCGTTGATATCAACGGGTATGCAGGGCTGATCTACGAAACCGAATCGGAACGGCTGATCGCCTGGACGGCCGGAAACGCTACGTATCAGGTGTGGGGATCGCTTGACCGTGAGGAGTTAATCCGGGTGGCGCGATCAATTGTTTGTTGATCGGCAGACACTATGGAGGAGGAGCGAACCATCTCTGCAAGCCGTCATTACGGTTCCAAAAGCCCCTTGTACAGCGCAATCACTCGCGAATATGATCAAAGAGGAAAATAGGTTCTGCCGCACTTCGGAAATTTAATCCGGCACACCTTTACAACAGGAGATCGTAAATGGTCCACATAAGCATCTCATATATTCATCGCCTTCGCGAGCACCTCTCCCGGAGCCGGTTGCGCTTCGCAATCCCACCGCTCGTAGCGGTCATCGCGTGGGCCGTCTGGGTCGTTGTCGCCAGCATCGCCTCAGGTCATCCAGAGCCCGTACCGCTCTTTGCCCTACT
>JALNXI010000072.1 GCA_023230425.1 Methanoculleus sp.
GCACACCAGGCGAGGCCTTCGGGGGAGACGGTGTAGATCGAGTGGGGGCCGACGGCCGCCTTGATGCGCGGGTTTCCAAGCGACTTCACGTGGGAGACGAGGGCTTCCGTCGCCCGGATCTCGGCCTCCCGCTTCTCAGCGTTCCCGAGGTCGATGAACCCGTAGGCGAGCGTCGCCCGGAGACCCATATCGTCGACCGCCTGCGCCGCCCGGTCCATGAAGAAGTACATGTCGTTGAACGCGACCGTGCCGCTCTTGATCATCTCAAGGCAGGCGAGTTTCGTCCCCCAGTAGACGTCGTCGCCGGAGAGATGGGCTTCGAGCGGCCAGATCTTCTGCGAGAGCCACTCCTGCAGCGGCATATCGTCCCCATACCCCCGGAGCAGGGTCATCGCAGCGTGGGTGTGGGTGTTGACCAGGCCCGGGACGGCAAGCCGGTCGGAACCGTCGATGACGACATCGGCGTCATATTCGCGCCGGATGCCCTCCCCGATCCCCGCAATCGTTCCTGTCTCGTCGATAGCGATGTCCACAGTCGATCCGTTGATGGTGGCCCCGGCGATCAGGACCGAGCCCCGGGCGGTGAATATGTCGTTCATGCAAGTCGCTCCACAATACTCTCTAGAATCTTCTCGGTCCTCCGGCAGTTCGCCCGGGAGGTCTCAAGGATATGTTCGTAGGTCAGGGTCTCTTCCCCGAGGCCGTTCGCGTAGTTGTCCACGGTGCAGATGGCGGCAAATCGCATGCCGAGTTCCAGTGCGAGCGTCGCCTCGCTTGCGACCGTCATGCCGACGATGTCCGCGACTTTGGCGAGCGCCCGGACTTCGGCGACCGTTTCTATCCGCGGTCCCCGGGTCTGGGCGTAGACGCCGCCCATCCGGGCCTCCGGGACGAGTTCCCCGAGGGTGCGGACCAGGTCCGCGTCCAGTTCCGGCCGGATATGGTCGATGGTGCACTCGTGGATGGACGGGATGTCAGTGACGCTGAGGTAATCGGTGGGGATGACGAGAGAGCCCGGCGGGATCTCCGGCTTCAGGGAGCCGGCGGAGCCGAACGCGATGATATCGTCCACCCCGAGGATGGCGAGCGCGGCGAGGCACGCCCGGTAGTTGATGCGGTGCGGGGGGAGGTTGTGCTGGTGGCGCAGGAGGAGGGCGAAGGCTCCTGTGTGGACCTCCGCTTTCCCATACGGCGTGGCGACGGTCTTCTTCTCAAGCGGCGGCAGGTCGGCGAAGAGGAGGCTTGTGCCCCCGATGATCCCGAGCACTATACGCACCCCGCCCGGCGGTGCACGCCCTCCCGGCCGGCCGGGGGGGCCGTAGCGGCATACGCTCGTCCGTGTGACATGCTGTGTAGAGGGTTGGTGTCCGACCGGAAAATCCCATCTATATGGTGCTGCAGGATCGGTTCGTAAGGGTTTACACCTCCGGCGACAACCGGAATGGGCATGGGCAGGTTTGAGATTGTCGGGGAGGACGCCATCCGGGACGGGCGGTGCACGGATATCTACTTCCGGCGCGTCGTGGACGTCATGGAGAAGGACGGTGTCAACCCGCATGTCACGATGGAGGTGACGGCTGCGGCGCTCCCGGACCGCTGGGGGGTCTTCTGCGGCCTTGACGACGTTGTCCGGCTGCTTGAGGGGCGCCCGGTGGACGTGGATGCTATGCCGGAGGGTTCGATCTTTCACCCGAACGAGCCGGTCCTCCGGGTATCGGGGCGCTACCGGGACTTCGCGGTCTACGAGACCGCCATCCTCGGGTTCCTCTGCCACGCCTCGGGGGTGGCGTCCGCGGCGGCCCACATGAAGCTGGCCGCACGGGACCGTCCGGTCTTCTCCTTCGGCTCGCGCCGCCAGCACCCGGCGATCGCGGCGATGATCGAGCGGGCGGCCTGGATCGGCGGGGTGGACGCTGCGAGCAACACCTGTGCGCCGGAGGGGATCCCGCTCGCGGGCACGATGCCGCACGCGTTCGTTATGTGCTACCCGCAGCCGGAGGATGCCTGGTGCGCGTTTGCCCGGGAGGCGGGCCCGGAGGTGCCGCGGATCATGCTCTGCGACACCCTCTCCGACGAGAAGGTGGAGGCGGTCAGGGCGGCGGCGTGCGGGGCGACGGCTGTGCGGCTGGACACGCCGCGGTCGCGGCGGGGGGATATGCGGGCGATCGTCGAGGAGGTGCGGTGGGAACTCGACGTCCACGGCTACCCGGACGTGAAGATCTTCCTCTCGGGCGGCCTCACCCGCGCAGACGTCGTCGCCTACCGGGACGTCGCCGACGCCTTCGGCATCGGGGGGGCGATAGCGAACGCGCCGGTGATCGACTTTGCTATGGACATCGTCGATATCGAGGGGCGGCCGTACGCGAAGCGGGGGAAGCGGAGCGGCGTCAAGCAGGTCTACGAGATGCCCGGCCGGCGCGTCACGCTTCCACTCCGCGCCCCTGCGCCGGAGGGCGCGACGCCGCTTCTCTCCCGCTGCATCGAGCGCGGGGCCATTGTTGCGCGCCCGAGCATGGATGATGCGCGGGAGCGGGTGCTCTCCCGGCTTTCGGGCCTTGCCGGGGAAGGATAGGGGAGCGGCCGGCCCCAATCCTTTTTAAGTGATCGCGATCAACATTGTAGGGTAACAGGGGCCGATAGATCAGGGGTAGATCGCTTCCTTGGCATGGAAGAGGCCGCGGGTTCAATTCCCGCTCGGTCCATGTTGTTCTTTTGAACGTGTTTGTGAGTTGCATCTTACCGTACCGCAAGGCGTTTCTATCGACTGTTCCAGCACTTCTCTTGCTCCCGGATAACGAGCGCCTCCGCCCCCAGGGTCGCCTGCTGTCGCGGTCCACTGTTATTCTTCCGGTCTCCTGTCCAGGTGCCGCTCGCGTATATACCGGCATAGAGATGGTGCCGGCCCCCCTGCTCCCCGGGGAGCAGGCCGACCCGAGGAATAACGGATCCGTTATATAACAGATCCGTTATATATCGTATCTGTTAGGTGTCGTACATGCTGCCCGTAGGAAGCCCCGCAACAGGAGATGACTTCGTTGACCGCGAGCGCGAGACCGCGTTCATCCTGAGCACCATCAAGAACGATCACGTCATGCTCGTCGCACCCCGGCGGTTCGGCAAGACCTCGATCATGCGAAAGATCGAGAGAGACCTTGCAAGCAAACGCCAGTCGTGCGTATTTCTTGAGGTCGAGAGCGTCAACTCGCCGGGGGAGTTCATCACCGATCTCGTCACGGCGCTCGTCGAGTGCGAGGGAGCGAGCGCTAAGGCCCGGATCTCCTCGGCGCTCGGGAAGGCGTTTGCCCTGGTGCAGGAGAACATCGATGAGATCGAGACCCCGGCCTTCAGGGCAAAGCTCCGGGGCCGGCTGAGAGCGGAGTTCTCAGACGACTGGCACGAGAAGGCAAAGAAGGTGGACGAGATCTTTGCAGGGCTCACCGGGCCGGTCTGCATCATCCTCGACGAGTTTCCGGTTGCCATACAGAATATGGGGGAGGACGATGCGAGGAAGTTCCTGCTGTGGTTCCGGCGGCTGAGGCAGGTCTCGCCCGGGGTGAGGTTCATCGTCGGGGGCTCGGTCAGCATCGACCATGTCGTCTACCATATCGGCGGAACCCCGGTCATAAACGACTTCCGGAGAGTCACCATCGGCGGATTCGAAGAAGGAGTCGCACTCTCCGTCGTCGAACGTGTCTTCCGGGAGGAAGGGTGGGAGTATTCTCCGGAGATCGGGCAAGCGGTTCTCGACTGCGTGGGCGAGCCCTACATCCCCTACTTCCTCATGATCGTCCTCTCCGGCCTGAAGGAAGAGGTGGAGATCTCCGGAGGGGTGCCCTCCCCGGCGCTGGTCGAGAGGGTCTACAACAGGAGGATCCTCGGCAGCGAGGGGCGCCACTACTTTGAGCACTACTCGCGCCGTCTCCAGACGACCTACTCCGGGCAGGAAGCGAAGGCTGCACGCGCCATCCTGAGCAGGGTGAGTCTCGCGGAGTTCCTGCCTGCGGGGGTTGCCTATGAGATCTTCAGGCAGAGCACTGGATCGGAGAGCGAGGATGCGTTTAGAGCGCTGCTGGCACAACTGAACCACGACTTCTACGTCGCCTCGGAAACTCCCGGCGAGTTGCGGTTCTATTCGAAGATGCTCCGGGACTGGTGGAGGATCTATTATGCCAGCACCTGGTAGGTGTTACCGCTACTTCCCCGCGGCCCAGGACAGGGAAACGCTCGAGCACCTTCTTGTCGGCCGGCAGGAGCTCCTGGAGAGCCTGTTCAACGAAGCGGACCGGGCATCCGCGAGCGGGACGCCGCGATTCTTCCTCCTGGTCGGGCCCCGGGGCGCCGGGAAGTCTCACCTGATGAGCCTGCTTTATCGGAGGATACGCGACGAACTCTCCGACCGGGTGATCCCTGTACATCTTGCAGGGGAGGAGTACTCGATATTCAGGGCATCCGACTTCTTTCTCCGGGTGCTCGCGGGGTGGGGGTCGAGACCGGGGATGTGACCGCACTCGAGGACGACCTGCTGGTCCGCGAGGCCGCGGTCGAGAGGATCGCCGCATCGGCCGGGGAGAGGCAGGTCGTGGTATTCGTCGAGAACATCCACGAGATATTTGGCCAGATGGACAGGCGCGAGGTCCGGGCGCTGCGGTCGGTCTTCCAGCGGACAGATGATCTTTCGGTCATTGCGTCGGCGTCGTCGCTCTTCCCCGGGGTCCTCGACCACGACGAGCCCTTCTACAACTTCTTCAGGGTCTTTTACCTCCGGGAACTCGACTGCGCCGAATCAAAGGAGCTTATGCAGAGGGTCGCCGAGATCGATGGCAATACCGCCTTCATCGAGAACTTCGGTGACTACGAGCCCGGCATCGAGGCCCTCTGGCACCTCATCGGCGGCAACCCGGGGCTGGTGGTCCGGCTGTACGAGATCGTCTCGCAGTGCGGGGCCGGCGAGATGGCGGAGGCCTTTTTCAGGCTGGCGGACGAGCAGACGCCCTACTACCAGGAGGTGTTCCGGAGGCTTCCGGGGCAGCGGCGGCTCATTCTCGATACGATCCTCACCGCAAAGACCCCGCTTACGCCCAAAGACGTCGCGGAGCATGCCCGGCTGGGCCGGGCGACGGTGAACGCGCAGCTCCGGAGGCTGGAGGCCGAAGGATACGTCGTCTCGCGCCCGATGAAGAAGAGGACGACCTATGAGGCCCGGGATCGGCTTTTCTCGCTGTGGCGGGCGATGCAAAAGCCGGCCGGCCGGGACCGGGTGTTTGGTCTCATCGGGTTTTTAGAGGCCTGGCATGAGCATCCGGCAACCGTCGATACAACGCATCGGGGAGCGCCGGGCGTCATGGAGGGCGAAGCCCTGCCGGATCGGATCGCGGCCGGGAGGCGGGAGGATGCGCTCGCTGAATTAAAAGAGGCCGGGGAAGAGCCCGACGACCCGGACCGGTTCGTGCGCCTCGCGCTCGATCTGGCGGGGGAGGAGCTGCTGGCCGGGAACCGGGCAAACGGCCTCTCGCTGATCGCGACTGCGTATGCGCACGCGGGCCGCCTGGACCCGGCAACGGCACGGAGGATGACGGCAGGGTTCCTGAAGCGGCTCGTTGGGCAGGGGGATGTCTCCACGGTCGGGAGCGCCGTTCGCGAGATCGTTGCATCCAGGGGCGCCGGGTACGAGGGGTTCTTGAAACCGGTCGCGGATGCCGTGGCAATCGTCGAGACGAAGGATACGAGGCTGTACTACACGAGGCTGCAGCCGGAGGAGCGGGCGGTCGTTGCCGGGATTGTCCGGGCGATCACGGGTGAGTAGTGTCTCAGATTTGCTGTAATTTGCCTAATTCCTGTCTCCTTGGCTGATCATTGCCTCTCCATGACCAAATTCCTTCTGCCGGTGACCCACTTCTCGTTCATGTCCATCTAGATGGATTCAACCCCCCTCCACGGGGGACGGATCCCTCATCGAGAATACCCCAACCACCTTGGCTCAGCGTTTCAGTTCCCGGGTGGTTCGTTCCATCATATTCATGGTTCTGAGCCGTTTCCCGTGCAGTTTCGGGAATACAGTGTAACTCATGAGTCCCGGCAGGAGCCGCTCGATAGTTTCGGCTGCATTCTGATACCCGCATGCACTAAGGTCATCGACGAGATCCTGAAGTCTCTGCTCACCGCCATATACGTCCTGCTTAATAGCACCCCATTACTCGGTCTTGAGGAAGATGATTTAACTCCATGTGGATTCCTTCCCCTGACACTCCACCATCTTGTTGAACCGCCGGTTGACTTCTTCACCGACTTCGCGCGCGCCGGTGGACCGGAGGCGGAGGTTATAGTTCTCGGTCCTGACGAAGTCACTTTTCGCCATTGCCTCACTCTCGATGAGTGTGATCACGGCAAGGTCCACTAGAAACCAGAACGGCTCCTGCGGGTCATAGGCGAGGCTGTATTTCCCTATCTGCATCTCGTGGAGAAAACCGACGTGCGCGTCCAGGCCGGTGCTATTGATAGCCCGCAGACACTCCGCTTCCAGCAGAGAGTAGCCGTAGTTCAGCATGCAATTCACGTAGTCTACCTCACCCCCTCCCCCCCATTCCACTCCCGCACCAGCCTCGCATAGCACCCTCGCACCTAACGGTGCTCATACTCCGGTTCTGCGAACCGTCGCACCTCGCACCCCCCCGTCTGCGCCTCCCGCGACCGATACACCGCCCTCTTCTCCCCGCAGACATCGCGCCGGCCGATCTCCACCTTCACCCGCGCAAACGTCCGGTGAACCGGTAAATCAGAGATTTTCCTCACTGCGTTCCAGCACCCCCGGCAGGGGCTCTTGCAGCACGGACCCCCGCTTTGCACCGGTTTCCAGCGCGTTGCAGCCGGCGATGCCACTTAACGGACGATGTTCTAGTGCCTGATCCGGGTTTTCTCCCCCGGGCTGCCGTATCGTGAGATCACTTCCGGCATTCCGGATTTAGCACACACACGCACCCGCACCCACCCCGGCACCGGTGCCGGGGACTGTGTGTGCCTTCTGCTGTACTTCAGTACTAAGAGAGACGTTTCTCTCTATCTGTACAGGTACTCCCAGATCCGCCGCCTTCTTTGGCCGTTTGCTCTTCGCGGCCGGTGCTGGAATCCTGCGGCAAACCTGCTGCAATGTCGCAACCTTCGCCTTCCCCCGCTCCCGTGACCGGCCCCGGGTCCGACGGGCCGGGACCGTCGTCCCGGTCCCCGCCCTCATCCAGCCAGACCGCCACGCCGCGAGCCCAGCGTCGGTAGACTGCAAGGTCGAAGGAGAAGAGGTACTCCCGCCGCCGCCAGGAGAGCGCTTCATACCACTCTTTCACTGCGAGGAGCGTCTTCAGGCCCGCTGCCGGCTGCTCGCGACAGAGTTCGGCACCATGCCGGAGAAGCGGGACGGTCTTTCACCCCCGGCTCTCGGCCTCGGCGAGGAGAGTATCTGCCGAACCATCCCGCTTCAGGTCCGCAACGGCCCGCCCGGAACTCGCGGGCGAGATTCTGCTGGATGGTACGGCACCGTCCACTCGTCCCGTCCCCGAAACACTCCGCCCGGCGCTCATCATTCACCTTCGATCAGCTCTTCTTATTCATCGTATCTTTCATTCATCTTTCATCCATCCATCATTTCGATACACCGCCCTCTTCTTCCCCGCAGACGTCACACCGGCCGAGTTCGACCTTCACCCGCTCAAACGTCCGGTGATCCAGGGTGTCGGGGAGGACCATGCTCATCCCGGCGCCTCTTTGCAGCAGCCCTATTGGAGCGCAAGACTCATGAGCACCCCCTCACAGTAATTTATACAGGATACCTGCATGACAGCCGTCTGGGTTTTGGTCATTGGAGGTAACGGGGCAGGGAAAGAATGAAAGTAAAAGACTGCATAAAGATGATCGAAGCGGACGGGTGGTATCAGGTGGCGACCCGGGGCAGTCACCGGCAGTATAAGCATCCGTCAAAACCCGGCAGGATCACCATCGCCGGGCATCCGGCGGACGTTCTTGCTCCGGGAACGCTGAACAGCGTTCGCAAACAAGCAGGACTTAAAATGAGGGATGAATAATGTATCGATTTCTTGTCATCGTCGAGCAGACCGACGGCAATTACTCGGCATACTCCCCGGACCTTCCGGGGTGCGTGGCCACCGGGGCAACTCGTGAGGAAGCGGAAGAGCGGATGCACGAGGCGATTGAGTTCCACATCGAGGGGCTCCGGGAGGACGGACTCCCGATTCCGCCGTCGCGATCTTCGGCAATTTACGTAGCGGTTGGTAGAGGGTGAGTCACTCCTGATCACCGGCCCCTTCTCTTACAGAAGCACGGTCGGTGACATCCCGGCCCTCCGTCTTGAGATGGTTGACCGCGAGCACCTGTCGTTCGTTCAGCCCCATCTCCCGAAGAACACTCTCGGTCAGCAGAGAACGACGTTCCAAGGAAGCGGAGTTCGAGAAACCCACAGGGTTTCGAAAACCGGAGTTTGAGCACCGCCCGGTGCGAGTGGTGGGGTTGACCGGGACGGATGGTTGCACATTTTCACCCGTTTTCACATCCTTACACCCTGATTTACACCAAGAAAATCCACCATATGTGGCCGGTTCTCTGATCGACCGAATTTCCTCCGGAATGATCGGGATGTTTTCACCACTGCGGATTTCACAGATACCCAAAGTCGGGTCACCCGCGCCTGCAGACATGCTCTCCGTTCCCGGGGAGTGGTGTAAATTACTACTCTGATCTGTACATATCTCTCCAATAGAGCAATCCCCGCCATTATGGTCGGGATCTTCGGTTACACTTTTCCCGGATTTCTGGTGAAAACCTGGTGAAAATGTGAAAACATGAGAACCCTCGTTCTGATTGTCCGGGTCGTCGTCCAGCCAGACCGTGGCACCGCTGCTCCAGGCCAGGTAGACTGCAAGGGCACTTCTCCAGCAGCCCGGAGTAGGCGGTCCCCCGACTCGCGTAGCCGTGGAGGATGCGGTAGGTCTGGTGGTACGAGAACCCGAGCGCCTCCCGGAGCATCCGGATCGTGAATCGCTCCCAGCCCATCGTCGCCACCGTCTCAAGCGCCGCCGCCTCGTGGTAGCGTAACGAAACTTCTGGTATGAATAACATTTCCGGTGTTTTCACCGTGGGTACAGAGCATCCGCTCATCTCAATCCATTTTCGGCGTGTCCCTTCCTTTTCCTACCCTGGTTCTTTCAGGTTCCC
>JALNXI010000073.1 GCA_023230425.1 Methanoculleus sp.
AGACCTCCTCCCCGATCTCGCGGAAGAAGTCCTCCATCTTCTTTGAACCGTCGGTCAGGTGGGCGATGAAGGTGTTGAGGAAGTTGAGCCCGCTGATCTGGAACGCCCGCTTCAGCGGCCGCTCGATCAGCCAGATCAGGGAGACGAAACCCAGCCCGAAGACCCCCTGGAGGAGGAGGGCGTAGGGGACGAACCCGGGTGTGAAGAACCAGGCACCGACCGCTATCCCGGCCGCGCTCTGGAGGAACGCGGGGAGGACCATCCGGGTGATCCGGTAATCGGCCACGGCAACAAGGACCAGCAGCCGGAGGCCGAAGATCAGGCCGAGAGCGCCCGCATAGAGCGTAGAAAAGAGCTCCCGGCCGAAGACCAGCATCGGCGAGAGGCTCAGGATCACCATAAGGACCGTACAGGTCAGGGCGAGAAGAGCCGACCGGTTGTGGGTGATCTGCCGGCCAAAGACCTCCACCAGCGGCACGGTCAGCAGGAAGGCGACCAGCGCCGGGACCGAGAACCCGAGGGTGCCGACCAGGAAGAACTCATTGCCGGCCCGGTATGCAGCCCCATCGATGAGGAGCCCGAGCACGATGACGATCGCAAGCGACCGTGGCCAGGAAGGGGCTGAGAAGATGTACCGGGTGAGCCGTTCGACACGCACGTCGGGGCCGGACTCCATCAGGCGCCCCCGGATGCCGCTCTCGGGCCGGGAGTAGAAGCCGGCACCTTCCTGCCGGCGATCAGCGCTATGCACCCCATAATTCAGACAATTATTTCGCCGGGTTCACCAAAGACCTTCCGGTACCGCGTAAGCATCCGGTCCCAGTCCGGGAGGTTCGTCTGGGTGCCCGTCTGCTCGACGACGAAGGACGATACCACCGCTCCCGCACGACAGCAGTCGAGCGGGGCGTAGCCCTTCCTGAACGCGGTGAGGAAACCGGCCCGGTAACCGTCACCGGCGCCGGTCGGGTCGACGGCATCTACCCTGACGGCCGGGACATGGTGCTCCTCGCCGTCCATGCAGAGGATGCTCCCCTCCGCCCCGTGGGTCGTGACGACCATGGGGATCGAGGCGACGAGCGCCGGGCGCTCCAGCCCCAGCATATCGCACATCCGGTCCATCTCGTGGTTGTTCGAGAAGAGGATATCGATGTTCGCGAGGATGATCTCAAGCTGGTCGGCGGTGTAGCAGAGGAGGTCCTGGCCCGGGTCGAAGGAGGCGAACCTGCTCTTCTGGGCTACCCGGACGTTGAAGTCGGGGTCGGCCGTCGCCATGTGGACGAAGTCAAGGGCGGGGGCCTCCTCCCGGGAGAAAGAGGCGGACGCGCCCCACTCGAAGAAGGTCTCCTGGTCACCGGCGTCGTCCGTGAAGACGTACGCGGTCGCGGTGCGGGCATCCCCGATAACAGAAAAGTCGCGCTCGACCCTGAGCTCCTCGAGCCAGCGGTCATAGTCGCTCCCGGGGAAGTCGCCGCCGACCGAGGAGACCAGCCGGCACCGCTCCCCGAGCATTGCAATCCCGGCCGCGATGTTTGCCGCCCCGCCGCCGAAGTAGACCTGATGGTCAACGATATAGGTCGAGTTGTGCCGCCCGGGAAGTTTCGGCACCCGGAAGAGGTGGTCGATAGCGGTATGCCCGACGACGGCGATCATATCTCCTGCACGTCCTGAACCTTCAGCGGAACGTCGCGCAGCGCCTTCCCGACGACTGACTTCGCTATCCGGGTCGCATGTTCTGCGGACTCCGCACGGAAGACCTTCATCTGGAGCACGAGCCCGACAAGGGCGGTATTGGCGACCACGAGAGCGGTGTTCAGTTCACCCTCACAGTAGGGGCAGGCGATCATCCCCGCCTCGATCTCCACAAACTTTGCTGAAGGGTTGAGCCGTTTTCCCGCCTCGCTGATTGCGATGCTCACGGCATCATCCATGGACTTGACGTCTTTAATTATCCACGCTGATTCGAGCGTAACCAAATAGTCCGGCATAATCTCTCCAATTGATAGCCTACCAGTTCTCGCGATGCGCGTGCTCTTCCACCGGCATCCGCTCTACGGGTTTGAGCGGCGCCGTCCCCCTGCCGACCGCGAGGAGCGCGACGGGACGGATGTGCTCCGGAAGGTGAAGAATCTCACGTATATCGTTCTCGTTGAATGCCCCGGTCCAGCACGAGTGGAGGTTCCGGGCGTGGGCGGCGAGCATCATATAGGTGCAGGCGATTGCCGCGTCCTCAAGCGCGTAAAGGATTCCCCGCTCCCCGTAGTGCGACATGGACCGGATGTAGTTCGCGCAGACCACAAAAACCGCCGGTGCTTCACGGACATGCACCTGTTCGAGGGCCGCGAGCGCAAGTTCTATCCTCACGTCCTCGTCGGTGACGATGACGACGTCCCAGGCCTCGCGGTTGCCGGCGCTCGGTGCCGTACTCGCACAGGCAAGGATATAGTCGATATCCTCCGGGTCGAGCGGCTCCCCGGAGTAATCCCGAACCGATGACCGTGCTTTCAAGAAGCGAAGGAGATCAGATGAGTTCATGCTCTTTGAGTGTATCCCATGCTGCCTGGGCGGCGGTCGTGACGGCGCTGACAGCCCTGCTCATCCGCTCCGACGCGGCACCCAGCTCCATGCTCTCAGTCAGGCTGATCGCCTCGTTGAGGTGATCGATGGCCTTCTTAAACTCACGAAGTTCCGTATCGCCATAAGCAAACTCGAGTTCTGAGCGGATAGACTGGAGCACCATCACAAGCATCCGCTTTCCGCCGGGCTTCTCCTGGAGCGGAAACTGGATCAGGGCTGTCGTCAGTTGTGACCCGACAATCAGTTCAGATTTCGCCCGTTCGGCAAACTGATATGTCCTGATGGCGGTTTTGAGATCCATACCACATACTGGAACTCGCTAGTATAAAAAGTATTGAAAGAGATGAGAGGGACGGCTTATCTCGATTTCTGCTTGGTCCCGAGAGCCGACACCTTGGAACGCCGGATGCTCCGGCGTACCCGCACGTCCATCGTGGGGGCGCCCCCTCTGCCGCGCCCGCCGCGCCCACCGCGCCGGCCACCGCGACCGCGGGAGTCCTGCCCTTCCCTGCTCGCCCGCTTGAGGATATCCGCCGCGGGCTTGAACCGCTGGTTCGGGCCGGGTTTCTTCACTTCGCCTTCACTTGCAGGGACGAGCCGTATCTGCCCCTTCACGCCCTTAACCTGGGCCCACTGAACTGTTCCTGTCTTTCCCATGATAGAACTCCTTTATAATTATGAGCAGACTCGCTGATAAAAGTAACCCGGAGACCGACCGCGGCGGGACCGGCCCGATACCCGGCCGGCCGCGGCAGGTCGTGCCGCACGTCAGGCGAGCAGGCGCTTGAGCTCGCGCCGGAGGCTCTCGCTGACGACCTTGCCGTCCACGCTCCCCCGGAGTTCCTGCATGACGATCCCCATCAGGGGGCCGAGCGCGCCCATGCCCTTCTCCCGGGCGAACTCCTCCCGCTCGGCCACGATACGACGCACGATCGATTCCACATCCGCCTGCGAGACGGCGGGGGCCATCTTTCCGATGGCTGCATCCACCCGTTCCCGGGGCGTCCCGGGACCAACGCCTGCCGTCCGCGCGAGTTCGGTGAGGAGGTCCGGGATAGCCTCCTTTGCGGCCCGGCCCGCCTCCACGGCGGAGAGGAGGGCGAGGATCTCATCCTCGCTCACCTGGCCGACGGCAACACCCCCGCGGGCGAGCTCCCGGCAGGTGGCAAGGAGCGTCCGGGCGGCGATGGTGGGGCGGACACCGGCGGCGACGGCCTTCTCGAACGTCGGCAGCCGCTCGGAGAACGCCACCTGCCGTGCCAGCGCCTCGTCGAGGCCGAACTCCCTGACGAACCTCTCCGCCCGGTCAGTGAGGAGTTCGGGCACCGCAATGCTCTCCCAGAGCGCCTCGCTGATATCGAGCGGGAAGACGTCGGTCTCGGGGTACATCCGGGCGGCTCCCGGGAGGGGGCGCATGTAGGCAGAACTCCCTTCCTCGAGCATCTTCCGGGTCTCCTCGGGCACGCCGGAGAGCGCCATCTCCGCACGGATCATCACCTGCTCGGCCGCACAGCCGGCGCGCTGCCTGCTCGCCGCCACGATAACGACGCAGTCCTCTTCGCGAGCGCCGACGAACTCCCGTAGGCGCGCCACCTCCTCCGCGGTGACACCGTAGGCAGGGAGCTCGTCGGTGTGGAAGATCCCGCCGACGCCGCACTTCTTCGCGTAGTCCGACATCTCGCTTCCAAGACGCCTCCCGGGCTGGATCTCCCGCCCGACGAGCCCTGCAAACCCGCAGAGCCGGACGGCCAGGATGGATTTAGCCTTCTTCAGGATGGAGGACGCCGTCCCGGAGAAGAGCGCGGTGACGTCGACGACGGTGTGGTCCACCCTGGCGTCCCGCTCCCGAAGGGCGTCACGGATGGCGAGGAGAGCGGCCTGCCGCCCGACCTCGCGCCGGACCACCTCGGCGATGAGGTCGAGTTCCTGGACGCCCTTGATCTCTACCCGGGCACCGCCGCGGATGGAGACGTTGATGTCCTGCCGGATCGTCCCGAGGCCCCGTTTCACCCTGCCGGTGGACCGGAGCACCATACCGATGTGGGCGGCGACCTCCTGGACGGCCTCGGGAGTGTGCATGCAGGGGGCGGTGGTGATCTCGACGAGCGGGATCCCCAGGCGGTCGAGGGAGAAGGTCTCGTCCTCCACCCGCTGCGCCGCCTCCTCTTCGAGGCATATCGTCTCGATCCGGCAGCCGTCCGGGAGGGCGCCAGAGAGCGCAACGAGCGCCGTCCGCTGGAACCCGCTGGTGTTCGAGCCGTCGATGACGAGTTTGCGCATCGTATGCACCTGCTCGGCCGGGGTCATGCCGAGCATCTTTGCTATCGTGAGGCAGACCTCGAGCGCCTCGGGATTCATCGGGGTCGGGGGCTCCTCGTCGTGCTCCACCAGGCAGACCGTGTCATAGGTGTAGTAGCAGAACTTCCGGACGAGTTTCATCTCCTCCTCTGCCGCCCGGTCGATCTCCCCGAGTTCGCTCTCCGTCGCCCGGAGGTAGCGGTAAAACTCCCCGGTCCGATCGGCGGTATCCTGGAGGAGAGTGGGGCACCGGCAGAAGAGTTTCTCGGCCGTGTCGAGCTGCTGGTGGATCTCGATCCCGGCTTTCAGCCCGAGTTCGGTATAATCCATCAGATCGACCTCCGCCGGATCTCGCCCGCAAGGTCGGTCTGCATGAGCATGCCCGCCCGTTCGGGGTCCCGCTCATTCCCGAGCACCCACATCAGTTTCACGAGCGCCGTCTCAGGGAGCATATCCTCGCCCTCGATCACGCCGACCGAGAGGAGGTCTCTTCCCGTGTTGTAGACCCGGTCGCAGACCCGGCCGTGCAGGCACTGCGATGTCATGACGACGGTCGTCCCGCCCTCGATCATCTCCCGGAGTTTTGGGATCCACTCCGTCGCCACATGCCCAAGCCCCGTCCCCGAGAGGACGAGACCCGCGTAGCCCTCGAAGGCGTCGAGGATACGAGAAGGCATACCGGGGTAGAAGTGGAGGAGGCCGCAGCGCTCCTCGAGCGCATCACGGAGTTCCGGCTCTCCCGTCCCCCGCCGCACCGCCTCATCAGAGAGGGTGACGGAGAGCGCGGGGTAGTCGACGTAGCCGAGCGGGGCCATCCCCATGCTCTGGAAGGCGTCGCGCCGGGAGGTGTGCATCTTCCGGACCCTTGTCGCCCGGTGGACGGCGCATCGGTCGTCGTTCGTCGTCGCGTGCATCACCACCGCCACCTCGCCGAGGTCGCCGGTGGCGACGGCAGCGCTGCAGAGGGTGTTCATGGCGTTGTCGGAGCTCGGGCGGTCGGCGGACCGCTGTGACCCGACAAAGATGACCGGCACCGGGGTTTTGAGCATGAACCTGACCGCCGCGGCGGAGGAGGCCATCGTATCGGTGCCGTGCGTGACGATCACGCCGGACGCGCCGTGCCGGATCTCATCGTAGACCGCCCGGGCGAGTTCCTGCCAGAGTGCCGGACGCATATTCTCGGAGAGAATGCTTGCTATCTGGCGGTCGCGGTAGCGAGCGATGCCCGCGAGTTCCGGGATCGCCCGCAGGATGTCGTTCGCCGAGAACTGGCTCGTCACCGCGCCGGTCCGGTAGTCCACCCTGCTTGCTATCGTCCCGCCGGTGGATATGATAGAGAGTTCCGGGAGGTCGGGGTCCTGGACGACGACGCCCGCACCTGCCGGCGGCTGCGGGGCCGCTCGTTCGGCAAGCTCGATCTTTTCCGGGGACGTCCCGATGTTGTAGCCGTTGTCCAACTTGATGACGGCCATCCCATCCCGTTCGGTGATGTAGGTGCCGGTGAGCGCAGTCCCGCCGTTGGCGTATCGCACCCGATCTCCGGCCTGAAGTATCTCCATTATATTGCCAGCCTCCGTGATTCCGATATAAGATCTTCAAACGCGCACAAAAGCGCTGCTTCCGTCTCCTCCGCCCATGCCGCGTCCCGGGCGAGGAGTTCTTTCTGCTCGGCGAGTTGCGCCGCAACCGCTGCAGGTGCCGGGCCGCCAACAATGCTCCGCACCGCGACGGCATGACGCGGGTCGAGGGCCTCGTCTATCCGCTCCTGGGTCACCCCCAGTTCCACGACCGAGAGATCGGCCGCTTCCCGGGCGGCGCCCTCGAGCGTCGCGAGGTCGAGCGAGCCGTGCCGCACCGCCCGCCCGACGATCCGGTGGGCGGTGCGGAACGCAAGCCCGTAGTCCCGGACGAGGACGTCTGCGAGTTCTGTCGCGGTGGCAAAGCCCCTGCCCGCCTCGGCGGCCATCCGCTCTGTGTTGAAGGTCGCAGAACCGATCATGCCGGCGAGGAGCGGTATGCTCTGCCGGGCCGCCTCTACGCCCCGCCAGAGGTGCGGGGTCAGTTCCTGGAGGTCGCGGTTGTAACTCATGGGGAGCCCTTTGGTGATAGTAATCGCTGCAGTGAGCTCACCGGCGACCGACCCGGCCTTCGCCCGCATGATCTCGGCGACGTCCGGGTTCTTCTTCTGGGGCATGATCGAGGAGGAGGAGCAGTAGGCGTCGTCCAGCTGGACGAACCCGAAAAACGCGGTGCTCCAGAGGACCAGTTCCTCGCAGAGCCGGCTTGCCGTTGTCATGCAGATTGCCAGGCTCCCGAGCACCTCGATAGCGAAGTCCCGGGCGGCGACCGCATCCATGCTGTTTGCCGCCGGGCGGGCGAACCCGAGGAGCCGGGCGGTGTAGTCGCGGTCGAGCGGGAAGCCGGTCGAGGCGAACGCCGCCGAACCCAGCGGCGATACGTCCACCCGGGCATACGCCTCCCGGAGCCGGGCCGTATCCCGGGAGAAGGCCTGCTCGTAGGCGAGCAGGTAGTGGGCCAGCGTCGTGGGCTGGGCGTGCTGCAGGTGGGTGAAACCCGGCATAACCGCCCCGGTGTGCCCGCCGGCAATGTCGAGGAGGGTCGCCCTGAGACCGGTGAGCGACCGCACGAGGCCGATGATCTCCTCTTTGAGCCGTATTCTGATGCAGGTCGCGACCTCGTCGTTCCGGGACCGGCCCATGTGGAGGCGGCCACCGAAGTCTTCGCCGACACGGTCGATGAGGTAGGCCTCCTTTCCGGCATGGATATCCTCGAACCGCTCGTCGAACGCCTCCTCCGGGAGGCCGTGGTCGTGGAGGTCGAGGAGCGCCGCCATCAGCGCCCGTGCCGGAGCTTCGTCGATGATCTCCTGCCGCCGAAGGCCGAGGAGGTGCGCCATATCCACGAGGAGGTCCGCCTTCGCTATCCAGCGGTCGGCGTCCATCGAGGCAAGGAAATGCTCGAGATCGCCCGAACGTTCCCCCGAGAGGCGGCCCTGCCGAATCTGATCCGAACGCATTCTATCAACAGTCCTGTCTGTACCGTTTGGCCCGGGAAGAGATTAAAACCACGCTTCCCCATGCCCGCACTTCCCGGGGGGTGGGACCACGGGTATGCCAGATCCGGGTTTTCCCCGGTCACCGTTGCTCTGCCGGCCGAACCCATCAGACTGAGGTTGTCCCAAAACACCTTTGCCGGGAGGGGGACACCCGTCGAAGACCTCCAGTCTTCTCAAGCCCCCTCCGGTCGCACCTCCCGGTCCCTCGAAGAACTTTGTTCTTCTCGAGCTCCTGCCCTACGGCCAGTCGCTCTCCCCCGCGTGGCGATAAGCGACGTCCCGGCAGGAACAGAGTTTGAGCATCGAAGGTGCGATTCCCAATGGAAAGCCGTTTCAACATCCTGGTCTCTGTTATGGCCTCGAGGGTAGAAACCTTGACCGTAAGTGCTCCGATCAGGGTGTACCCGAGGTTCGCAGACCCTTTGGGGACGACCTCACTCATACCTCACCCCCGGGCCGGGCCGGCCCGCACCTGATCACCCTTATACGATAATAAAATAGCCACAATAGATACCAAAGTATAGGAATATCTCCAATTTTCGACAATACTATATACCGACAGCATGAAGATTACACTGCATATCAGTCACTCACATCCATGGAGATACTTATGAGACCAATTACTGCAATCCTTCTGGCCGTGGCCCTGGTCGCGGCGTTCACGTTCGTCAGCGGGTGCACCGGCACCGGCACCGGCGAAGTGACGGACCTGCGCATCGGCTACCAGCCGAGCACCCACCAGACCGCCCACATGACCGCTATGGAAAAGGGATGGTGGCAGGAAGACCTCGCGCCCCTCGGCATCACCAAAGTGACCGACTACTCCTTCCCCACCGGACCGCCGGAGATGCAAGCGATGCTCGGCAGGAACATCGATATCGCCTACGTCGGATCGGCGCCGTTCATATCCGCCCAGGCAAGCGGCCTTGACGCAAAGATCGTCGCCGCCGTCCAGACGCAGGGCTCCGACCTCGTGCTCCGGCCCGAGATCTCCTACACCAGCCCACAGGACCTCAAAGGCCTGACGATCGGCACATTCCCACCGGGATCCATCCAGGACACACTCCTCCGGAACTGGCTCCAGGAGAACGGCCTTGACCCCGAAAAGGACGTAACCATAAAACCCATGGGCCCCGGTGACGCCACGACGGCGATCATCGCCGACCAGATCGACGGCGTCTTCCTGCCGCACCCGGCACCGGCCGTCATCGCGAGCAAAGGGGCCGGAAAGACAGTCGT
>JALNXI010000074.1 GCA_023230425.1 Methanoculleus sp.
GTTTCTCGTAGTCCCTGGTCCGGTTGGCGATGAACTCCTTGTCTTCCCAGCCGTTCTTGATGATCTGCTGCATCATGCAGTTGAGGATGGCGACGTCGGAGCCGGAGACGAACGGCATGTAGAGGTCAGCCTGCCGGGCGGTTGGGGTGTAGCGCGGGTCGGCTACGATCACCTTTGCGCCGTTCATCTTGGCCTGGACGATCTTGCGGCCGATGAGGGGGTGCTGCTCGAAGGTGTTGGACCCGATGACGAAGACGCACTTCGACTCGGCGATGTCGAGAATGGAGTTGGTCATCGCACCGGAGCCGAACGACGCAGCAAGGCCCGCGACGGTGGATGCATGGCAGAGCCGGGCGCAGTGGTCGATGTGCCGGGACTTCATGACGCCGCGGGCGAACTTCATCAGCAGGTAGTTCTCTTCGTTCGAGACCCGGGCCGATGCAAGCGCCGCGAACTCATCGGGCTTGTAGGACTTGAATTTCTGCGCAATCAGGTCATAAGCCTCATCCCAGGTTGCCTCGACGAACTTGCCGTCTTTCTTGATGAGCGGCTTTGTCAGGCGGTCCGGGCTGTTCACGAACTCGTGAGCATAGGTGCCCTTCGGGCAGACCTTCCCTTCGTTGACAGGTGAACGACGGTACGGTGCTGTTCCAACTACTTTGCCGTCCTGGACGACAAGGTTGAAACTACAGCCAGTTCCGCAGTAGGGACATGTTGTCTGTACATACTTCAACGTCATATTCTTATCACCTCTATGGCGAACCGAATATCGGATGTTAAGCTACTTAAATTATGGTAGTTAACTGGATCCGCCCCCCAATCTCCAGCGGCATTGGCTGGCGAATAACAATCGGTATTGTTTCTTTAAGTTTTTACGTGAATAATTCTCTGCAGAATGTGGATTTCCACACTGATTTGGCCCAGCCATAAGTGCTAAACCAATGTCACAAGGTGGCGGCTTCCCGGGCCGCTTGCAGAGTCAGGGTGATGCCCCGTACCGAGGTGTGGATGGCAGGGCAGGCAAAAAGCGAGCGTTCTCCGGGGCACCTATTCTGCGGGCTGAAATGACCTCGGAGCTGCCCATCTCCCGCTCATTCCGTTTGAGGGGAGATGTTATTATCGGTGGGAGCCTACATCTCTCACACAGTTACACAGGGAGAGGACTATCATTGTGAAGAAGACACTACCGGTTCCGCCGATGCTCACTGACCTGGTGGGGCACGCCCTGGTGTCGATGGACAGCGTGAAGTTCACCTGCCTCGATGCCTGCCCGGCGTGCGGCGGTCCGGTGACCGGGCACGACCTGCGGGCAAAGCGGTTTGCCGTCATACTCGAGAACGGAAAGGAGCGCACGATCCGGGTCTACGTGAAGCGTTTCTACTGCCGGCGGTGCGGAACTCTCTGCTACGCAGACGCACCGTTCTACCCCGATACTCGTCTTGCGTCGCCCGTCGTCGACCTCTGCCTCCTCCTATCGCAGCAGATGCCCTTCAACCGTGTGGCACAATACCTCCGGGCGATGGGGATCATCGTGGATAGGGGAACCATCCGGAACTACGCCTCCCGGGACTTTGGTGCGATCCCGGCAACCGAACTCTTCGGCCTCCCTCTACCGCTCTCCCTGCTGAACCTCGCCACCTCCACCCTCGGGCGTGAGGGACGTCCCATCACAGGGGCAGAAGTGCTCGCTGCCTGTAGTTTCCCATCCGCAGGTAGGGCAGCGCCTCACGACAGGAGGTCTTCTGAAGAGCGGGATCAGCGGTATGAAGAGAAGGAGAAAGAAGAATGGAAAGCCAAGGAGCAGTGACACCGCTGTGATGGCGACTGATACCGCCAGCAGGAGAAGAGTCAATCCCCTCCGGCTCGTAGCGCCACCTCCCTGACCGCGTACGCAGGCAGTGCGTCCGAGACCTCTCCGAGTTCCTGCTCCAGCGTGACGCCGTTCAACTCACGGGCAAAGAGGTCCGCCCCTATCCCGGCTGTGATCACCCGCCCGGCACCGCTCTGGAAGAGTGCACGCCCCACTGCGCGGACGATCAGCGTCCGCTGGACCTCCCAGAACTGGCGGGCGACCTGGAGGGCTCCGCCCTCCCCGATCTCGTCGATATCAGCGCAGACCACCCGGGCAAGCCTCCTCGCCGCCGCCGCCGGCGTCTTCTCGCCGTTGTCCGGTGCCGGGCAGGTGTAGTCCTCCGGAGTGATGTGACCGAGCACGAGGTGCGCGTCGGCGCTGGTCGCGAAGTACTCGGTGCTCACCGGGGTTACTGTTCCATCCAGCGTGACCGACGACAAGAGCGTGGCGACGTTCGTCCTGAGCATGCCGGTGTAGACGAGGTACTGCTTCTGCAACCGCCTGGTGTCGGTCAGCCCTTTGAGGTTCTCAAAACGGTTGAGAGGAATGACATCGGCGGTGGTGCTCCCCACATCGAGGAGTACCGCATCGGCGTACTCTTCCCGCAGGTAATCGGCCGATGCCAGCCAGTTTGCGGCGGCAAGGTCAGGGACCGGCCGGGTATGGAACGCTGCGTCGGTGCCGTAGAAGGCGGCATCAGGGATCACCGCGTGAACGGCCCCGACAATCCACCGGATGCCCTCGATCTTGCTCGGAAAGCAGTCCGCCAGTTCTCCGCTCATCACCACGGCGGCGGATCCGGCATACGGCTCAAGGAGTTCGGCCAGCGGCGCGCCCTGCCAGAGCGGGCAGTAATGGATATGCACACCGGCGTCGTCGACAACCTTGAGGTTCGCACCGCCGATATCGATGCCGATCATGGCCGGCTGACCCTCCCGCCCGTATCGAACCGCACCCTCCCGGAGAGGTGCACCTCTGCCGGCGCTTCGCCGTGCGACGCCTTGATGAGGATATCGGCGATCTCCTCCTCCATGACGGCAACGATGCCGACCAGACTGGTCGTGGGTCTCGGGTTGACATCTACAACATAGATACGATCTCCCACGATGACATCGATCCCGGCATACCCCTGGCATCCGAGTGTGTTCATCGCCCGAGTGGCGGTGGAGACGATCTCCTCCTCGCGATCAGGGTGAATGGGTGTCTCACCCCCGAGGTACCGGAAACTCCCATCTTCCGCGACGTCGATCTCCTGCCGGTTGACGGCGAGCACGAGCGGAGGATTGCCCGAGTAATACTCGCAGACGTTGCCGGTCACCCGGCTCCCTACGAGGCTCACGCTCAGCGTCTCTCCCTCGACGTAAGCCTGGGCGAACTCGCCGGCGCCCGGCTTCTCATCCGTCAGCCTGACACCCTGGGAACCGCAGCCCATAATCGGCTTGACGACCCGTCTCCCTTCGTCTGCGTCGGGGGGGACCTCTATCCCGTGTCGGGCAAGGATCGCTGCCGCCCGCTGTTTATTGGCGCAGACGGCTGCATTCATGCTTCCGCACCCGATGTTGTGGGTGAACTGCTCGAGAAGCTGCGTGTACCGAAAGAGGAGGTGGTCCGGTGCAATGACCATTCCTGCGTCGCATCCCGGCGCGAGGCTCCGGATCCCGTCTTCAAGGTCGGGCCCCTCCGGCGTCACCACATCGTAGCCGCACCTCTCGAAACTCCCGCTTATCGCGGCAAGCATGGCGGCACCCTCAGGCGCAAGCCCGGGGTCGTTGCATACGGAGTATTCGGCGAGAAAAACCTTCATCGCAGTACAGGTTGGCTACTGAAGACTTGACCCTGACGATCGGGCAAGTATTTGATGCGCGGGAACAACCCCTATAGACAAGGATGAAGCCGAAGATAATGCTCACCAATGATGACGGGATCACGTCCGCGGGACTCTGGGCTGCGTATGACGCGCTCGCACCAATCGCCGATGTCACCGTGGTCGCGCCTGCCACCCAGCAGAGCGCTGTAGGGCGATCGATCTCCATCTTCGAGCCGATCCGGGCAACGAAGGTGACGATGAACGGTGTGCCGGCATACTCGGTCGGCGGGAAACCAACTGATGCCGTGATCATCGGGCTGTTTGCGTTGCACCTGAACCCGGACCTCGTGGTCAGCGGCGTCAACATCGGCGAGAACCTCTCGTACGAGTCCATCATGACCTCGGGCACCGTCGGGGCCGCGCTCGAAGCGTCCAATCAGGGGGTGCCGTCCCTTGCCTTCTCGCTCCAGGTGGAGGACCAGGGCGACAAGTTCGATGATCCATCAGGCGTCACGGACCGATTCCGTGAAGCGAAGCGAGTGGTCCGCGAGGTCTGCGAGAAGATCCTCTCAAACGGGTTCCCCGGAAATGCTCACGTCATCAACGTGAATATCCCGACACCGGTTCTCGGCGGTTACGAGATCACCCGCCTTGCTGAGAAACTCTTCTACACCGGCGTGGAGGAACGCCTCGACCCTCGCGGGCGACCCTACTACTGGATCGACGGGCCTCTGCACGAGGATGCGGAAGAAGGGACCGATGTGCATGCTGTGCAGAAGGGCAACATATCCATCACACCCATAACACTCGATTGCACGGCATTCGGCGCCACGGACGACCTCAGGGGTATCTTTGACGGCACGGGTATCTGAATGAAAGGTGAAGAATACGCTATGAATGCAGCGCAGCAGGTAGAGTCGAAGCGAAACGCAGGTTACCGGGCGGCCGGGATGGTCGAAGACGGGATGGCCGTCGGTCTCGGTACCGGGTCGACCGTCTTCTTTGCTATGGAACGGCTGGGCGAGCGGATTGTCAGAGATGGCCTCCATATTGTAGGCATCCCGACATCCTACCAGGCGGCCATCCGGGCACGCCAGTACGGCATCCCGCTCTCCAGCCTCGATGAGCACCCCGAACTCGATATCGCTATCGACGGGGCCGATCAGGTTGATCCGGCCCTGAACCTGATTAAGGGGCGCGGAGCGGCGCATCTCCGGGAGAAGTGCGTCTGTGACGCGGCCCGGAAGGTGCTCATCGTCGTTGACCCGACAAAGATGGTCGATACCCTGAACGCGCCTGTCCCGGTCGAGGTGCTCCCGTTTGCCTCTGCGGGAGTCTTCCGGCGCCTCGCTCTCCTCGGCGCAGGTCCGGTTCTCCGGGAAGGGGTGAAGAAGGACGGTCCGGTCGTCACCGACAACGGCAACCTCATCCTTGACTGTGACTTCGGAGCGATCGTGAAGCCCCCGGACCTGGAAACTGAGATAGCCACCATTCCAGGTGCGCTGGAATGCGGTCTTTTTACCGCCTATGGAAAAAAGATAACGGTTATTGTTGGTGAGGAAACAGGTTGCCGCGTCGTATCACTGCATTGATATACATTCCCGCATCTTCTGGATAAGGTCTAACTGGTGCCGGGCTTCTTTCTTCTTTTCCTTCTCGATCGTATCCATGATCTCTGTTATCGGCCGGGAGAGCGTATAGATCTTCACCGGTCGCCCTTTGCTCTCCGACTTGCTCTCGCGGGTGTCAATCCAGTCGCACTCCTTGAGGTAGCGCATGGCGATGCTGACTTCAGGTTGGCGGAGATCGGTGCCCCGCTCGATATCGCGGGATGTCGCCTCCTCTATATTCGCCAGATACACAAGCACTTTAGAGACGTTTCTCTTGATGCCGATACCTATGAGGAGTTCGGCGAGTTCTTCATCGCGTGGCGTGAAATATCGTACCTTGTCTGACCTCATCCGTTCACCATCAGGTAGTATCTATTGTTTTAAATCTGACTATAAAAATATTATTGTTTTAATGGGAGATCTGAAGTTTGTGGTAGTTTTAAGAGAATCGATGGAGTATCGCGCTCATATGATCTATCAGTTCTCCATCGGATAGCGCTTCCACAGACAGTAGGGGAGCCTGGCGAAGAGAAGGGCAGGTTGACGGGATGCTTGCAGCCTCCGCCGTATGATCCGAAGAGCCCCAGGGGAGGGCCTCTACATCCAGTGACCGCTTCAGTGGGCTGGCCGACAGATCCCGTTCGAGTCGCAGCGCGGGCTCGTGAGAAATTGGAGTCAGAATGCGGGAATCAACGCACACACAGTTCCAACCGCCGTTTCGAGGGCAACACCCGGGACCTCCGCAGCTTTAACCCTGGAAGCAGTCACGATACACCAACGGATGGTCGCTCCGGCGGTGTCTGCCGGACCCCGCGGAATACTTCAGGTAAGGTTCCATCGCACCGGTTCCGATAGGACGACGGCTCTTACGGACCTGACGGAACCAACGGCCCTTACGGCCCAAAAAAGAGAGGAGGATATTAAAGAAAGTTATATGAGCCCGAGACTGGAGAGTTCGGAGAGGATCCGTTGCACCGCCCGCCTGGCATCTTCGGGCACCTTGCCGCCCGTGATGATCAGTTTGCCGGACCCGAAGAGGAGGACGACCACCTTCGGATCGTCGAGCCGGTAGACGAGTCCGGGGAACTGCTCGGGCTCGTACTCGATCTTGTCCAGGTTGAAGCCCACGGCAATCTTGTTTAAGTTGATTGGCGTCCCGAGGTCCGCGGATGTGACGATATTCTGGATCTTGTAGGTCAGGTTTTCGGGAATATCGATGTTGAGTGCCCGCAGTTTGTCGCCCAGGATCTGCAGGCCCCGCGAGAGATTGTCGATGCTCTTGGCACCCGTCAGGACGACCTTGCCGGAACCGAAGACGAGCGCGGCGATCTTCGGGTCCTGCATACGGAGAACGACGCCGGGGAACCGTTTTTTATTGTATTCCGCGTCCTTCAACTGGGAGGCAAGAGAGGGGAGATCAAGAGAATCAGTCACTTTCGCTGAAGCAACGATATTTTCTATCTTGAGGGACTCCTCTGGTTTGTGCTCATTCATATTTATATCATGCTTAAAACAGTATATAAATGGTTGGGTATTTATTCTTCCAGGGTCGAGACGTCCCCGGGGTCCATACCCAGTTCCTGTGCTTTTAAGACCCGCCTCATGATCTTGCCGCTCCTGGTTTTGGGAAGCGACTGGACGAAATCGATCTCGGACGGTATGGCGATGGGCCCGAGCGTCATCCGGACATGGTAGATGAGATCGTTCTTCAGTTTTTCACAGGGCTCGCGGCCGTTCCTGAGGATGACAAAGGCCTTGATGGTGTTCCCCTTCAGGGCGTCGGGCTTTCCGATGACGGCCGCCTCCGCAACCGCCTCATGGGAGACGAGGGCGCTCTCGACCTCCGCGGTCCCGATGTTGTGCCCGGCGACGACGATCAGGTCATCGGATCGCCCGATGACCATGATGTAGCCGTCCTCGTCCTTCACAGCGAGGTCAGCCGCGGTGTAGCAGCCCGGGACGGTGTCCCAGTACTTGCAGTACCGCTCATCATCGTTCCAGATCGTCCGCATCATCGACGGCCAGGGCTCCTTTATGACCAGGAGGCCGCCCGTGCCCGGGGGGACAGGGTTGCCTGCCGCGTCGACGACGTCTGCGACGACACCCGGTATCGGCCTTCCGACGAATCCCGGGCGCATGGGCTCGCCGATCATCGTGGTCAGCATGTGCATCCCGGTCTCGGTCTGCCACCAGGTGTCCATGATCGGGCACCTGTCTTTCCCGATGGTGTGGTAGAACCATTCAAACGCCTCCGGGTTGAGCGGTTCACCGACCGACCCGAGGACACGGAGCGACGAGAGGTTGTAGCGGTTCGGCCACTCTTCACCCACCCGCATGAACATCCGTATGGCGGTCGGGGCGGTGTAGAAGATGGTGACGCCGTACTCCTCGATGAGATCCCAGTAGGTGCCCGGGGTCGGGTAGTCGGGGGTTGTCTCTGTGATGAGGCAGGTGGCGCCGTTCAGGAGCGGGCCGTAGACGCCGTAACTGTGACCGGTGATCCAGCCGGGGTCGGCGGTGCACCAGTAGATATCGCTGTCCTTGACATCGAAGACGTGCTTCGTCGTGTAGTAGGTTCCGACCGTATATCCGCCGCAGGCATGCACAATCCCCTTCGGAGTTCCAGTGGTGCCGCTCGTATAGAGGATGAAGAGCGGGTCCTCGGCATCCATCGGTTCGGCCGGGCATTCCCGCTCCACACCGTCCATCAGGTCGTGGTAGTCCACTTCCATCTCGGGGTGGAGTTCGACGGGCTTGTCGGCATCGCGCCGGAGGATGACGATCCGCTCGACGCTCGGGGCGTTGACGACCGCCTCCTCCACGATGTTCTTGAGGGGGATTGCCCTGCCGCGCCGGTAGGTGAAGTCGGCGGTGACGACCACCTTCGCGTCGATACCTCGGATCCGCTGGTTGAGCGCGTTGACGCCGAACCCACCGAAGACGACTGAGTGGACGGCCCCGATACGGGCGCAGGCGAGCATCGCGATGATCTGTTCGGGCACCACCGGCATGTAGATGCAGACCCGGTCGCCCTTCCTGACGCCGAGGCGTGCAAGACCGTTCGCGAATCGGCAGACCGCCTGCAGGAGCTGGCGGTAGGTGAAGATCCGCTCCTCCTCATCGGTCTCTCCGCGCCACATGAGCGCGACCTTGTTTCGCCGCTGGCTGTGGGCGTGGCGGTCCAGACAGTTGTGGGTGATGTTGAGTTTCCCGTTCAGGAACCACCTGGCGTGCGGGTACTCCCACTCCTTTACCCTGTCCCAGGACTGGAACCACTCGAGTTCTCTGGCGACGCTGTCCCAGAACCCATCGGGGTCCGTAAGGAACGCCTGGTAGGTCCGGTTGTAGTCGCCGATCCAGGAGTGCTCCTTGCAGCTGGCCTCGGGAGTATAGTACTTCGCCTCCTCGAGTTTGACACTGAAATTTTCAGCCATCTGATTACCCCTATTATACATTATTAATAATGTAGATTGTATATCAACATTCTGGTTGAGAGGGCGGATCCGGTGTGGAAGCGCGCCTCCCGGGAGCGGATACCGGGGTGTGCACCGGCGGAGGTGGCGGTTATGCCGGAGTTGAATTGTCCGGGGGATCCGGAAGGGGCGGGCAGAGAGCCCAATCCGGTGACCGGGGCCTGAGTGAGAGTGGTCGGGGACCGGGTGCGGCCCCCTCTTCATTCAACCGGGCCGCTTACCTCGCCGACGGACTGCCTCAGCCTTTCGCACTGGTTGTGTCCGCACACGCCAGACGGCACCAGAACCGTGATATGGTATGGAATGAGAGTATTGGTGTACCCCTCCGTTGCCGAAGGGCTTTCCTCAAAGACAGCGACCCGGATGGAAGGATACATCCTTCCGGGGATAATAAAGGGAAGAGAGTTCCCCATGTGCGTGGGGATGAACCGCACCCGATCG
>JALNXI010000075.1 GCA_023230425.1 Methanoculleus sp.
CTTGCTTCGTTGACCGGAACTTGCACCGCCAGGGTTGGCGGTGTAGCGGTTCTGATCTCCACAAGCGTAGATTCGGGTGTGCCCCACCCTACAGATGCTCGTTTGAGAATATTCTGCGCGGCGTTCAGATCTCGTGGGACGGTATACCCGCAGACCGGGCAGCAGTGTGTCCGCTGCGCGAGATCCTTCTTTTCGCGGTGCCCGCAGAGGAAACAGTCCTCTGTCGTGTAGGCCGGATCGACCAGATGCACATACCTACCAGCATTCGCAGCTTTGTAACGTATGAACTCCCGGGCCTTATACCACGTAGCGTCGAGAATAAATTTAGATCTGCCGCGGAGTTTCGCATCCAGCAACTCGACCATCGGCCTGATGTTCAGGTGTTCCAGGGCGATGTGATCATATCGATCAACATAGTATCAGCTCCACGTGTGCAGGAAGTCGTCCCTCCAGTTCTCGACCAGCTCGTGGATCCGGGCAACCCTGACCCGCTGCTTGCAGCGGTTCCTGCTGCCCTTCACCACCCGGGAGAGTTTCTTCTGAGCCCGGCGGAGCCGCTTCGCGGCCTTCCTGACGTTGTGGGGGTGCGGGAAGACTTTGCCCTCAGTATCCGTGGAGAAGTTCTCCAGGTTCAGGTCGATCCCGACTGCCCGAGTGCCAGCAGTCGGCTCCGGGGCATCAGAGGTCTCGGAGATGATCGCCACAAACCACTGGTGAGCAGGCGTGTGCTTGACCACGATCTGCTTGATCGTTCCCGGCACCGCGCGGCTGAGCTCGATCCGCATCTCTCCGATCTTGCTCAGCCAGAGGTGGTTGCCCGTGAGCTTGAACCCGGTCTGCTCGTAGATCATCGAGTGAACCCACTTCTTCCGGAGCTTGCCGACCTTTCTTCCCGTTGCCTTCAGTCTCTTGAGAGCGTGGAGGTTGTGGGCGATCTGCTGGACGACATTCTGCAGCACCTTGCTGTGGACTTCCTTCAGCTCAGGAAACTCTTCCTTCAACTTCGGGAGGCAGGAGTCGCGATACACCTTGTTCTCAAGACACCAGTTCCGGACAAAGGTACACCTCGCAAAGCCGGTGAACAGCCGCTGTTCAACGGCGTGAGAGGGGTATGCACGGTAACGGGTGACGTGTCTCATTGCTTGAACCAATAGAGGGGTGGGGCCTCATCAGTCCTTATAAGATATGCCGTGCGGGGTGAAAGTGTTCTTCCCAGGGGGTGCAATTCATCCCCACGGCTCAAGCCGGGGGCTTTCTTGCACCCCTTGAACCCATTCTGTAAGTTCCCCGAACCGGACACATCATCTCTTCTTTCTGCCTCGAGATTGGCCGCGGGTTCTCTGCCGGCGCTGCTCTGCGTTGCAGGGGGCGCGCCCTGCCCGGGGGTGGATGCTGTAGACTCTACAAAAATCCTGGAAAATGAGTGCGAGGGGAGCGATTCGAACGCTCGAACTCCTACGAGACAAGGCCCTCAACCTTGCGCCTTTGACCTGGCTTGGCAACCCTCGCCCGGATATGAGGAAATTACACCTCTGTGCATGAACAGAGATGGAAGATGCATCGGTTGCACTTTCGCACCCCGCTTACCTCATTTAATCTGTCGTCATACATGAAATACCTTTGCGCGGTGCTGCAATGGGAGGGGGCGTGGGCTCCGGCTGGGGAGAAGCTTTCTTTCCTGAGGTCTCCCACGATCCCCGGGCGTGAGCAGCTGCGCCGTGCCCCAGACCCGAATAGAGGGGCTTATGCCATGGGCGCGGCAGGTTTTCCTTGAGGATATCGGAATCATCAGTATCCCGCGGGCCCCGGGCTTGTGAAAGCCTGCCGGAACATCTTCCGTCTGCGGCGTCTACGCCAAAGGCGGGAAGCAGGTCTTCATCGCCAGCGATTAACCCATTCCCGCCGCACCCGGTCAATCTACGCGCTCCAGGGCCAGCGCCGCAAGGAGCGCCATCGTCTGGAAGATCTCTTTATTCTCCGGGGTGAGCACCCCCTCCGGGTCGTCGAAGACGAACGCCATGATGCCGAAGATAGGCCTGTGCGCCCTGATGGGGACGTAGTGTCCCGTCCCGGAGGGGAGGTTATCGGTTCCCCGGCCAGCAGCCTCGCCGTTGTCGTAGGCCCACTGGGCGATCGACCGCTCCTTTGTGGGGAGAGAGTAGGCGGTGTCGCCTGCCTGGACATGCAGCCCGGCGGGGCCGGGCACGAGCACCGCAGACGAACCGGGGGCAAACCCCTGCATGTGGCGGGCAAGGGTATCAAAGACCTCCTGCCTTGTTGCGGCCCGGGCAAGGTCGCGGGAGAGTCCGGCAACCGCCTCAACCTCGACCTCGCTCTCCCTGATCCGGGGGAGCAGACGGCGCAGCCGGGCGGCAAGCCTGCTGACCACGAGGGCGATGACGACGTAGCCGATGAACGCGGCGAAGTAGCCCCAGTCGTCTATTGTCAGGGAGTAATAGGGCTTGACGAAGATGAGGTCGAATGCAAGGATGCTCACGATGGCCGCAAGCAGAGCGGCCCCCCGCCGGAAGAAGAGCGCGGCCACCACGACGGGCAGGAGCTGGAGGACCAGGAGGAGCTCCAGCTGGATAACCCCCCGGAGGAGGATACTCGCACCCCAGGCAGCGGCTATCAGGATGAGGCTTGCGGCGTAATCCCAGGAGAGGAGGTGCGGAACCTGCCTGTGGACGGGGATACGCACGAGATCTCCTTTTGGTTCGTAGAGGAAGAGGTCGATGCCCCGGGACCGCCGCAGGATCCTGTAGACCGGGGAGAAGAGGATATCGATGCCCCGAGGCTTTCCGAGCATGATCATGGTTGCGTTGTTCCGCCGGGCGTAGCGGAGGATCTCACCGGCGACATCCTCGCCGCGGAGACGGACAATCCGACCCCCGAGCCTCCGCCCGGTCTCCAGGCCCACCGTGAGCCAGGCACGCTCCTTGAGCGAGAGCGGGCGATCGTTCTCCACATCCACCGTGAGCACCACCCAGTCGGCATCGAACCGGGTGGCAAGCCGGTATCCCGCCTGCACCATCTGCCCGGCCGTCGGGCCCGGCCGGATCCCGACCAGGAGCCGTTCTGCTGCCGGCCAGGGGCCCCGGATAGCGCGGGCCCGCATATGGCTGATCATCTGCTGGTCGGTGGCGGTCGCCACGAAGCGCAGGGTAAGCTGCCGGAGAGCAAGGAGATTCCCGGTGCTGAAGAACCGGTGTATCGCCGCTTCGGCCATATCCCTGACGTAGACCTTCCCCGCCCTGAGGCGAAGCCGCAATTCCTCCGGGGTGACATCGACAAGCCGGAGTTCATCGGCCCCGGAGAGGAACGTATCGGGCACGGTCTCTAAAACCCGAATGCCGGTGATCTGGGCGACGGCGTCGTTCTGGCTCTCGATATGCTGGATGTTGACGGTCGTATAGACCGATATGCCGGCATGGAGGAGTTCCTCGATATCCTCATAACGTTTGACGTGGCGGCTCCCTGGCACGTTGGTGTGGGCGAGTTCGTCGACGAGGGCGACCTCCGGGTGCCGCCTGATGATCGCATCAAGGTCCATCTCCCGGAGGTCGAGGCCCTGGTAGCCGATGGTTGCTGGAGGAACGGCCTCAAGCCGCGCGGCGAGGGCCTCGGTCTCCGGACGGCCGTGCGTCTCCACGTAGCCGATGACGATATCGACTCCCTCTCCCCGCCGCTGGAGTGCGTCCTGGAGCATCGTGTAGGTCTTCCCCACGCCGGCGGCGTAGCCGAGGTAGACCGTCAGCCGCCTTCTCTCCCCTTCCTCCGAACGGCGGGCGATGGCGAGCAGGTCCTCGGGGAGAGGCCGCCCTTCCTCATCACGCTCATCGGCCGCCATGCTCTTCCCCTTTACGATCCAGCGCCCGGTTGAGCGAGAGGACGTTGACGTACGTCCCCACAAACGGCGAATCGACGGCCTCAGCCATGACGAGCGCCCTGACCTCCTCTTCCGGGAGGGCCCGCGCCTCTGCAACCGCCGGGACCTGCACCAGCGCCGCGTCAAGGCTGATATGCGGGTCAAGCCCGCTCCCCGACGCCATGACGAGGTCGGCAGGGATCGGGCCGGCCACACCGGCCTCCCTGAGCGCCTGCACTCTTCCTGTAACCTGCTGCAGGAGGACGGGGTTCGTCGGTCCCAGGTTTGACCCGCCTGAGTGCGAGGCGTTGTATGCGGTCACCGGCGTCGCCGACGGGCGGCCCTGGAAGTAGAACGGTGCGGTGAAGTTCTGGCCGAGGAGCACGGACCCGATGATCCGGCTGTCGTCGCCAGCAACAAGGCTCCCGTGCGCCTGGAAGGGGAAGGCAACCCCGGCGATGAGCGTCACCGCCAGAGGGTAGGCGATCCCCGTGATGACCGCAAGCAGGGCAAAGAGGAGCACGGCGCGCATGAGAGGTTCTTTCATCATTATCCTCCTATACCGGCAGGATGCCGGAGATCACGAGGTCGATCGCCTTGATGCCGATGAACGGCACGATGACACCCCCGAGGCCGAAGATGATCAGGTTGTAGGCGAAGAGTTGCGATGCCGGCATCGGCCTGAACCGGACCCCGGCGAGTGCGAGCGGGATCAGGAGTGGTATGACCAGCGCGTTGAAGATGACTGCCGAGAGGATGGCCGACCCGGGCGTTGCCAGGCCCATGATATTCAAGACCGCAAGGCGCGGGTAGACCCCGGCGAGCGCGGCGGGGATGATGGCGAAGTACTTGGCGATGTCGTTTGCTATCGAGAAGGTGGTCAGGGCACCCCGGGTCATCAGGATCTCCTTGCCGACCTCGACGATATCCAGGAGCTTTGTCGGGTCGCTGTCCAGGTCGATGATGTTGGCCGCTTCCCGGGCGGGCTGGGTTCCGCTGTTCATCGCGACCGCCACGTCCGCCTGGGCCAGGGCGGGTGCGTCGTTGGTCCCGTCACCGGTCATGGCGACCATGTAGCCCTCGTCCTGATAGCCGCGGATCAGCCGGAGTTTGTCGTCCGGCTTCGCCTCGGCCAGGTAATCGTCAACGCCCGCTTCTGCCGCGATAGCAGCGGCGGTGAGCGGATTATCGCCGGTGATCATCACCGTCCGGATGCCTATCCGGCGCAGGTCGGAAAATCGCTCCCGTATACCAGTCTTCAGGATATCCTTGAGGAAGATAACGCCGAGGATCATCGGGCCGCGGGCTACAACGAGCGGCGTGCCGCCCGCCGATGCGATCCCGGTCACCTTCGCCGCGAGGTCCGGGGGAAGGGGCCCACCGCGTTCCCGGACCGCCTTCACTATCGCGTCGGTAGCGCCCTTCAGGTAGGTCGTTCCGTGGCACTCCGCGCCGCTCACCCGGGTTGCGGCCGAGAAGGGAATGAACCTTGTTCCGGGAGGACAGGTGACATCGGTCCCGGTCTTCTCCCGGACGAGGGCGACGATACTCCTCCCTTCCGGCGTCTCGTCGGCGGCAGACGAGAGGAGAGCGGCTTCCATCAGGTCGGCCCGGGACTGCCCCTCCACCGGGACGAACTCGGTCGCCTGACGGTTACCGAGGGTGATCGTCCCGGTCTTGTCGAGGAGCAGGATGTTCACATCGCCTGCGGCCTCGATCGCCCTTCCTGAGAGGGCGACGACGTTGCGCTGGAAGAGCCGGTCCATCCCGGCGATCCCGATCGCCGGCAGGAGTGCCGCAATAGTCGTGGGCGCGAGGCAGACGAAGAGTGCGACGAGCACCACGAGGCCGGCGGGAGCGCCCGTGCCGCTTGCGGCCGCGCTGTAAGCGGAAGCCGGATAGATGTTGCCGACGGCCAGGAGAAAGACGGCGGTCAGGGCGAGGAGCAGGATATCGAGCGCGACCTCGTTGGGGGTCTTGCGACGCTCCGCTCCCTCGACCATTGCGATCATCCGGTCGAGGAACGTCTGCCCGGGCTCGGTGGTGATCCTGATGATGATCTCATTTGCGATCACCGTGGTCCCCCCGGTCACGGCGCTCCGGTCGCCGCCTGATTCCCGCACCACCGGGGCGGACTCGCCGGTTATGGCCGCTTCGTTGACCAGGGCGGCGCCCTTCACCACCTCGCCGTCGCCCGGGATGACCTCGCCCGTCCGCACCAGGACGAGGTCGTCGGGCCGGAGATCGGAGGACGGCACCTCGTCAGCCGGGGCGCCGAACGCCTCTTCCCGGAGTTTGTGGGCGGGGACGGCGCCCCTCGACTCCCGGAGTGACGCAGCCCGTGCCTTCCCCCGCCCTTCTGAGAGCGACTCGGCAAAGTTCGCGAAGAGCACGGTCAGCCAGAGCCAGAGCGAGACCATGCCGGGGAAGAAGAGGCCTCCAGCGGTCGGGGTAACGAGCCCGGCAAGGGTGATCACCGTCGTTATGATGCCACCGGTCTCAACGAGGAGCATCACTGGATTACCGGCCAGCTTCCGGGGGTCCAGTCTCAGCACGGCGCCGATGAGGGCACCCCGGATCAGGTCCGGTTCAAAGACGGCGATGCTGGGGTATCGTTTCCGGGCCATCGGCTCATACCCCGCCCACCATCAGCAGGTATTCTGCAACAGGTCCCATCGCCAGGAGCGGGAAGAACGTGAGCCCGCCGACGAGCAGAATGATGAGGACCGTCCAGGCCGCAAACGCCGGAGAAGCGGTGGAGAGCGTCCCCGGCCCGGGAGGGACGGCCTTCTTCTCCGCCATCGATCCCGCGAGGGCCAGCATGGCGATGGCCGGTGCGAATCTCCCAACAGCCATCGCGAGGGCGCCTGCAAGCGCGTAGAAGGGCCCGGTAGCATCAAGTCCGGCGAAAGCGCTCCCGTTGTTGTTGGACATGGATGCAAAGGCGTAGACCATCTCCGAGAGCCCGTGCGGACCCGGATTTGCCATCGCCCCCGGCAGGGCGAGCGCGATGCCGGAGAGGAGGAGCACGAGCACTCCGGGGGTGAGGACGGTGACGACGGCCATCTGCATCTCCACGGCCTCGATCTTCTTGCCGAGGAACTCAGGTGTCCGGCCGATCATCAGCCCGGCGATGAAGACGGCGACCACCACGAAACCGGTGATGGTGTAGAACCCCGAACCTACCCCGCCGAAGACGACCTCGCCGAGGAGGATCAAGAGCATCGGGACCATGCCTCCAAGCGGGGTGAGCGAGTCGTGCATGGCGTCGACTGCACCGCAGGACGTCGCGGTCGTCGATGTGGCAAAGAGCGCCGTGCCCAGAAGGCCAAACCTGACCTCTTTGCCCTCCATGGAGATCCCCGAAACACCGAGTTCGCCCACCAGCGGGTTTCCGGCGAGTTCCGCGGCGTAGAGACCGCCGAAGGCTGCGACGTAGATCATGAGCATCACGGCGTAGATGGCCCACCCCTGCCGCATGGCCCCGGTCATCCGGCCGAAGACGAAGGGGAGGGCGGCGGGAACGAGAAGGATCAGGAAGGCCTCGATGAGATTGCTGATGGCGGTCGGGTTCTCGTAGGGGTGCGCGGAGTTGGCGGCGAAGAACCCGCCGCCGTTTGTGCCGAGGAGTTTTATCGCCTCCTGGGAGGCGACCGGACCCATGGCGATCGTCTGCGGCCCGGCCGTGACGGACGCGTCCAGGTTCTGGATCACCCCCTGGGAGGCGAGCAGGAGGGCGGCGACGAGGGCGAGCGGGAGCAGGATGTAGAGGACGGAGCGGGTCGCATCCACCCAGAAGTTTCCTATCCGGTCGGTCGACCGGCGGGTGAGCCCCCGCATCACCGCGATCGCAATAGAGATCCCGGTGGCGGCCGAGAGGAAGTTCTGGACGGTGAACCCGGCCATCTGGGTCAGGTAACTCGCCGAGACCTCTCCGCTGTAGACCTGCCAGTTCGTGTTGGTGACGAAACTGACGGCGGCGTTCAGTGCGGTCAGGGGATCGAATGCGCCAACACCCCCAGGGTTGAGCGGGAGGGCGCCCTGCAGGAGGAGGAGGGCGAAGAGGACGACAAATCCGATGCCGTTGAAGACGAGCAGGTCCCGGGTGTAGCCCCGCCACCCCTCCTCCTCATCGGGGGTGGTCCCGATGAACCGGTAGACCGCCCGCTCGATACGACCGGGAAGACCCGCAGATACGCCCCCGGAGAAGACCCGGTGGATGTAGTTGCTGAAGGGCAGCGCCGCCCCGGTGACGAGGAGGAGAAAGAGGGCGGCTGTTGCTGCATCCAGGAGGGGGTCCGGGGGCGTCACGGCCCGTCACCCCGGGTACGGGTTGGGAGTACGAGGAGGTCCGGGGGGACCACGGGGTGCCCGCCCGTGGGTGGAGATGTGCGGGGCATTGAATCTCATCCGGTGCTGGTGTGGCGGGTAACACGGCCTGCCTATAAAAAGTCTCTTCCGGGAAGTTCGCCCGCGGTGTGGGATACCTGGCCGGTGCCGGGCTATCGGTGGGAGCGAGCGGCGGCAGCAGAGTCGCGGCACCCGGACGACGTACACGCTGAACGGATCAGTCATTACCGTACGGGGCATCGCCGGGAATGAGAATGACGGGCCGGTCGGCTCCGGGATCTCCCTCCCCTCCCCCCGGGCGGTCTCAAGCCAGAGGCCGATAGCCACCTTCACTTCTGAGAGCGCCTCCTCTTCGGTCTCGCCGAACGCGGAGCAGCCGGCAAGCTCCGGGACGACGGCGATGAACCCCCGTCCTCGTCGCTGAGAAGATCACAATTGCGTAGTTATGCGGCACCTCAATCACCCCGACCTTGCGGAACCTCACCGGGCCGTTGAGTGTACAGTTCGACACAATCCAACGCCCATTCAAACGCCTCCTCAAAATTCGGAACAGCCTTCATCTGATGCCGGAGCGATGCGTTCCATGATGCTGAGAACCGATTACGCCTCCCCGCGAGCACGGAGTTGTCCGGCACGACCTCCTTGCATTCGCATTTCCGGTGGAGAATGCTCCTCACGGCGTCCGGGTTCACGCGGTCGGCCAGGTATCGGATATCTACGATATCCCGCGGACGTATCCGCTGGAAGAGAGAACGGATCTTCTCGGCCATGATCTCCTCCAGGCAGTAACAGGTTACCCCGGCGGTGAGTTTGTCCGAGTACGGGTGGTAGATCCGCCTCTTCTCAACGGGGAGCAGAATGCTTTC
>JALNXI010000076.1 GCA_023230425.1 Methanoculleus sp.
TCGATCAGGACGCACTGGCCGTCGCGTATGATCATGTTGCTCGTCGTCAGATCGCCGTGGACGATCCCCGTCCCGTGCAGCCTTCCGACCGCCTCACCGGCAAGACCGATGTTCTCCGGTGTCGGGACATACTTCAGCACCTCTCCTGCGACCCGCTCCATGACGATCGTATCGGCCGTGATATCCCGGATCACCGGGGTCGGGACGCCCGCCCGCCGGGCAGCCGCGATCAGGCGTGCCTCGGCGCGGGTCCGTTCCGTGATCAGGCGCCTGTCAAGCACCTGGTTCCGGTAACGCTTGCTGATGCGATGCTTGACCACATCCTCCTCCCTGACCTCCACCACAGCCTCCGCACCCCGGGCGACGCCCCCCTCGTGCGGTCCGGCAGCAAAGATCTCGCCGGGCTCGGTCCGCCAGGTGACCTCCACCTCGTCTGCCCGGTAGCCCGGCCGGATCTGCGACTCCCTGAGGGGGAGCGTGACCCCGTGCTCCAGCATGACCTTTCCCGTGTAGGCGATCATCGCACCGTTGTCGCCGAGGAACGTCCGCTCCGGGACGGCGAACGACGCTCCCCGGTCCTCGCACATCATCCGGAGCATCTCCTGAAGCCGCGCGTTTGCGCCGACCCCCCCGACGAGCAGGACCTCGTCCTTGCCGGCATGCGCGAGCGCCCGCTCCGTCACCTCGACGCACATGGCAAACGCGGTCTCCTGCAGGCTAAAGCAGACATCCTCAAGCGCTGCCGTGCTCTCCTGGGCGGCGCTGACGAGCCCGGAGAAGGCGAGGTCCATCCCCTTCACCGTATACGGGAACTCGATGTAGTTCCCCTGCTGCGCAAGTCTCTCGATGATCGGGCCGCCCGGATGCGGGAGATCGTGACTCCGGGCGAACTTGTCGAGTGCGTTCCCGAGCCCAATGTCCAGCGTCTCCCCGAAGATCCGGTAGCGGCCGTTTAAGTAGCCGAGCACCTGCGTGTTGGCGCCGCTCGCGTAGAGGACAATGGGGTCGGAAAATCCGGTCGCCCACCTCCCTATCTCGACGTGCGCCACGCAGTGGTTGACGCCGACGAGCGGCACGCCGAGGGCAATCGAGAGGGCTCGTGCAGCGGTCGCCACCGTCCGGAGGGAGGGACCGAGGCCGGGTCCCTGGGAGAAGGCGACTGCCCGGATCCGTTCCGGTTCCGTGAGCACCCGGGATATAACCTCCTTCATCACCGAGGCGTGGTGCTGCGCGGCCTCTCGCGGGTGGATTCCTCCCTTCGGTGGGACGTAGGGCGATGAGTGGAGGGCGACCAGGTCTTCCCCGAAGAGGGCGGCACTGAGGTTCCATGCTGTTCCCTCAAGCCCCAGCACCAGCCCGTCCTCAGGTATCATATTCGGCATGAAACAGATGTCACTCCGTTGTGTTGTGAAAAAGGCCGGCCGCGGCCGGGGCCTGCAGACGGGAGCAGGTGAACTGCGGCCGTGATCGTATTTGGTATCTGGGTGAGGATTACTTCCGGAACTCAGTGTAGCCGCACTTGCCGCAGGCCACCCGATCCTTGTGCTCGGCCATCAGCACGCCGGGGCCGCACCGGGGGCAGTGCCGCTTCTGCAGGGCTGCTTTGTCGCCCTTGACTTCGTAGCACTCGTGTCTCTTGACCGCCATGCTCTTCACGCCTCGCTCTCTGCCTTCGGCTCGCCGCGCTTGAGGAGATACTCCCGCTCGGTCGATTTTTTGCTCTCCTCGTCGTCGTAGATCCGGGCACGGCCGGCAACTTCCATCTTTCCGAACCGGGTCCGCTCAAGGTCCAGTACGACGAGGTTCTCACTCTTATTCAGCATCGCGGCGAGCTTCTCCTGAATGCTCTTCCGCGAGGGTGTCGGGCCGTCAAAGGTGAGCGTAAACGCAAGCTCCCTCCGGTTCAACACCTCGTTCCTCACGTCACGGGTAATTTCGAAGTCCATCGATATCCCTAAAATATTGTTGGCGGATTTATTTATACTCTGGTATGGAGCGCTGGTGCGGGTTTCGCCACACTCCTCACTCACGCACAAAAACTCTCAGCATAGACGCGGCCTCTCGCTTCGCCGACGCATCAACGAGCCGGAGGACAACTCCCTCTCCCGGCTGCCCATAGAGTATGGCAGCACCGTATGGCGCGGCGAGGATGAGCGGGATGACCGCAAGATCCTCCTCGCCGTCGACGAAGATCACTCCCGGGGGGTCCCGGACCACCTCGTCGATCGCATCCACGAGTTCGTCGGTGATCGTGCCGGGGGCGTTCTTCGCCGTCAGCCTTCTCGCCTGGAGCAGGGGCGAATGGGTGCAGGGTAAGCGCATCGTGTAGCCGTCGATGATGGCGATATCCGGGACGATCCCCGCACCCAGGATATTGTGGGTCACCACATCGCCGACGGTGTAGACCGCACGGCCTTCGAGTTGGGGAAGGAGTTCCCCGATGTCCCTGTAGAGGGTGCCGAACGGCTTTTTGAAGAGATCCCGGTGCGCTTCGGGAAGCCGGAGCATCAACGGACCTTCAGTGCATATCGGCCGGGTAGGGTGATATTCATCTTCTTCGCAATATCCGAATGCTCGGGATCGATGATCACCACATATCCTGCCCAGTCTTCGCTCAGGTTAGCCGTGCCGCAGATCACGCAGGCCTCCCCTTCGACGACCCGGTGACACTCGCGGCAGACCTTGACCAGCTTCTTGCGCACGACCATTATGCCGCCCCTTTCTGTTTCTCCTGTTCAAGTTCTTCTTCCAGCCAGACCGTGGTCCCGAGGCCCGACTGCCGCATGGTAAGGCCGATCTTGCTCTCCCGGGGCTCGCGCTCATTCAACGAGAGCGCAACAACCCGGGCCCGAATACCGTCGCCGACAGCAATATACCGTTTTGAGTCCTGGCAGATCAGCCTGCCGTTCTTCTCGTCGTAGTTAATATATTCATCTGATATCTGGCTCACGTGGAGCATAGCGTCGATGGGCCCGAGGCTGACGAACGCGCCGAAACTCGTCGTCTCCACCACCTCGCCCTCGATCACTTCCTGAAGCCCCAGGCGGAGCACCGCCGCCTCAAATCTGACATCGTAGTAGACAGCACCGTCCCCGGGGATCAACTCCCCCTCGCCGACATTGAGGATCTTCGTAACCGCAATGAATATGCCGATCTCCTTTGCGATGCTGCCTTCCAGCTGTTCCTGCAATACATTGAGAATAACCTTCTCCAGGTCTTCCCCAAGGCGGTGGGGCGGAACCCGCACCTTGTCCTCCAGCGTCATCTTATAATACATGGTTTCACTATCCCCTCATCAGCTCCAATGTTCTCTGTCTTCGCATCGAAACGACGTCAATTTCCTCGCGAAGGAGAGCGTTCCGGAGTTCTCGATCGTTTGTCACCACGGTGCACCCTTCTCGTCGGGCATACTCGATCACCCGGTCGTCCACACGATCGGCGGTACTCCCGCTCGGCACGATCGTCGAGCGCCGGGCCATCGCGAGGCCCACACGGGCGGCAGCCGCATCGCGGCCGCGGCCCCGGGTGAGCCCGAGCAACTCACCGACCACCTCTTCGAGCGTGACCGGCTCGAAGTCCCCAAAGAGATTCATAAGCTCGTCGTACAGGTCAATCCCGAACTGGGCCGGCATTAAGAGGGCGTTCGTGTCGAGGAGCACCTTCACTCGACCAGAATACCCATGCCGATCAGCCGCCATCGCCCGCCGACCTGCCTGCTGATAGCGATCCGTGCGCCGACCTCCGCACAGACCGCACGCTTCAGCTGGACCTCCACCTGGTTCTTCTTCGCATTCGTGATCACGCCGACGGTGACGGCGGTGCCGACTGAAAGCATCAGCGGCTCCTTATGTTTGAGCGGCTCAATGATCTGCTCGCTGTCCGCACCAACCACCCGGTCCATGAGCGTGACATCGAACTTCAGCCGATCCCAGACGGGTGGCAGTTTCCCCACGAGCCCGGCCACCTGCCCGGCGAGGGCGTCACTCTTTGTCAGTGCCGGATCGAGCTTCGTCGCGACGCCGAGGAGACCTCCGGGCCCCGCCTCGGTCACCCTGGTCTTACCGGCGTTGATGGAGGTGATCTTCGTCTCGACCGGCTCCCACTTCATCCGGTTCTCCACCTGCACCTGCCGGCCGGGCCGGATCTCGATGTCGTCACCCTCATGCAGGACGCCGCGAATGAGCGAGCCGCCGATGACGCCGCCTTTCACATCCCGCCAGCTGCAGCCGGGTTTGTTGATGTCGAACGACCGTGCGACGAGCAGCACCGGGTCGATCTCCGGGTTGCGGGCAGGCTCCGGTATGACCGCGTCGAGAGTCTGGATCAGGGCGCCGATGTTGACTCCCTTCTGCGCGGAGACCGGAATGATCGGTGCGTTCTCGGCAATGGTGCCTTTGATGAACCGCTTGATCTGCTTATAGTGCTCAAGCGCCTCGGCCTGGGTGACCACGTCGATCTTGTTCTGGACGATGACGATCTTTCTGATGCCGATCAGTTCGAGCGCCATCAGGTGCTCCTTGGTCTGAGGCTGTGGACATGTCTCGTTTGCAGCGATAACGAGCATTGCACCGTCCATCAGCGCGGAACCGGAGAGCATCGTTGCCATCAGCGTCTCGTGGCCGGGGGCATCAACGAACGATACCGTCCGGAATGGGACCGCTTTTCCTCCGCATTTTGGGCATTCGGGCTGGGGAGAATAGGCTTCCGCCCCCTCGCACCCCTCGCACTTGTAAAATGTTGTATCCGCGTAGCCAAGCCGGATGGAGATGCCGCGCTTGATCTCCTCGCTGTGCCTGTCAGTCCAGGTACCGGTCAGCGCGCTGACCAGGGTGGTCTTGCCGTGATCGACATGACCCACGAGCCCAATATTGACGCCGGGAATGAATGCATCTCGCAAAAGTTTTCGAACCTCCTTATCCTATATAGAGTGACACTACTTATACATAATCAGTAGGGATTACTTTTCTGCTCCCTGCAGTAGTAGCATAGCGCATCCGGGTCGCCTCCGTATGCTGCCGTCCATGTGGCATACGAAGTATGAAAAATGCATCATGATGTTAGCGAGAATTTATACCCCATGAATAGAGATATGGGAGCTGATCATAGTATGTCAGGTGATACCGAACTTTCACGTATCGGGATCTCTTTACCCAAGAACCTTCTCGATAAATTCGACGAGATCCTGAGCCTCCGGGGGTACTCCTCCCGTTCCGAAGGGATACGGGATTCGATACGGAGTTACATCACCCACTATCAGTGGATATCCGATGTAAAAGGAGAGCGTCAGGGCGTCATTACCATGGTCTATGAGCATGACCAGCGTGGGCTGCTTCAGACGCTCACCGAGATCCAGCACCAGTATGCTCATATCATCCAGGCATCCCTCCACTCGCACGTGACCCATAACAAGTGCCTTGAGGTGATCCTGATCCGCGGGGATGGTGCGGTGCTGAAGGATATTACGGAACGGCTGATGGCACAGAAAGGTGTCGAGGCGGTGAAACTTACCACCATACCGATCGAGGGTTAACTTCAGTGTGAAGGGGAGTGGAGCGAGGGGATAGTTCACCCGCCGCCTTCACAACTCTGATCGGTCGCTTTCTCCCACACCCCTTCCAGCTGCTCTTTAAGTTCTTTGTGTTCTTTGAGGTAGTCCTCCAGGGAGCGCTCCTCTCTCTCCACGTGCTCGGTCGTGCGGTCGGCGCCGACGAGTTCGTCCACCCGGTAGTAGAGTCCGGTGCTGTCGAGTTCGGCGTACTTCCATCCGTCGATCTCCTCGACCCGCAGGACCTTTCCGGTCGTGCCGGTGCGGGGGTATCGGACGACTGCGCCCACGACCACGTCATCCGTGCTCATACGTGGTAGGTACATCTGCCATACTATTAAGGTATCACCTCCAAGGGATCTTGAATGGCAATCACGATTCGCCCGGTAGAGAAACTGTATTTTGACGGAACGCACCGCTCCCGTTCTCCCGAGGAGACCCGTGCCGCCGTAGAGCCGTTGATGGCAGAGATCGGTGTTACGGAGATCATCGACGTGACCCCTCTCGACCGTCTCGGGATCCCCGTCTTCTCGGCGGTTCGGCCGGGAGCGGCCCGGGGGGCGGTTCGCGTCCACGCAGGAAAGGGAAAGGAACCCGTCCATGCCCGGGTCTCGGCGATGATGGAGGCGCTCGAGCGTTACTGCGCCGAGTACCGGCGCGACCGGATGGAGTATGCCACCTACGAGGAGATCGGCCCGGGGCGGGCGGTGCACCCCGAAGACCTGATCCTCCCGCGAAGACTTGAGCAGGGGGAGAAAGTCCACTGGACGGCGGCGTGGGATATTCTGAACGATGAGGAGGTCTACGTCCCGAGTAACGCCGTCTTCCACCCGTATGACTCGCTCGGCATGACCATACCCCTCTTTCGGAGTGACTCGAACGGGCTCGCATCAGGAAACGTCATCGAGGAGGCGATCCTGCACGCCCTCTTCGAGGTGATCGAGCGGGATGCGCTCAGCCTCGCCGACCAGAAGCGCGACCTCGGGCGCCGCCTCACTATCGGGAGCGACTGCGCTGCCCGACAGGTCCTCGACCGGTTCGAGGAGAACGGTATCGATATCCACCTCTGGCTGCTCTCCGGGAAGACCGGCATCCCCACCGTCGCTGCCGCTGCGGACGACACCGTCACGAAGGACCCGGCGATGATCGTCATCGGATCGGGGACGCACACCTCCCCCGAGATCGCGGCGCTCCGTGCCCTGACCGAGGTCGCCCAGAGCCGCGGGAGTTACCTCCAGGGCGGCCGCACCGATCCCCGGCGGGAGCTGGTCATCAGGAAGGCGGGATACGACCGGCTGAAGCGGATCAACCGGATGTGGTTTGCCGACGGAGAAACCGTCGATATCGGGGATGTTCCCGACGCGAGCACCCCGCGGTTCGACCTCGACATCCGCCGGGTCCTCGATGAGGTCAGCCCCTACACAGACCGGGTCTGCGTCTGCGACCTCTCAAGGACCCCGGTGCCGGTGGTGCGGGTCATCCTCCCCGGGTTCGAGGTCTCCTACATGGACCCGGACCGGCGGCAGGCCACGCAGGAGTGACAAGGCCGGGGCGGGGAAGACCTCCCCTCCGCGCCTTGCACCTGCGGTGCTCATGCTCCTGCCCTTCGGCCAGTCGCACTCAGCAGAACCGGACCTTCTTTAAGATGTCGACAACCCTCTTCGTGGTTCGGTGCAGGGGGTTCTCTGCAGGCAAAGACCGCTTCCCCGAGAGGGCACGGAATATCGCAGCGATAGCCTTCCCGTGCGACGGGCCGTAACCCCCCTCGAGGGTCAGGGCGAGAGGGAGGTCCGTGCCGTCGATCAGCATACCGGTGAGCACGCCGTAGTCCTCGGGCTCAAGGTTCATCCGCCCGTGCGCGTCGTCGGAGAGGGCGTCCTGTCCGGCCGAGACGATCAGGACGTCGGGTCGGAACCGGGCGAGCGCCGGGACGAAGACCTCGCGAAAGACGTAGCAGTAATCGGCGATGGTGGACCCCGCCGCAAGCGGGGCGTTGAGAGTGTAGCCCCGGCCGGCACCGGTGCCGATTTCATCCACCCACCCGGTCTTCGGGAAACTGTCGGCCTCGTGCACCGAGCAGTAGAGCACCCGGTCGCTCCCGTAAAAAGCCGTCTGGGTACCGTTGCCGTGGTGCAGGTCCCAGTCGAGGATCGCCACCCGGTCAACCGACAGAAGTGCTTTCGCCGCCGCGACGGCGGCATTATTAAAGATGCAGAACCCCATCGCCCGGTCGGGCTCGGCATGGTGGCCCGGCGGGCGGACCAGGGCAAACAGGTGCTCGCCGTCGAGCGCCCGCTCCACCGCTGCATAGGTTGATCCGGCTGCATAGGACGCCGCCTCGAACGAGTGGCAGGTGACGTAGGTATTCGGATCTAAAAAACAGGTTCCTCGTGCTATCTCCTGCACCCACCGGATGTACTGGGGACGGTGGACCCGCTCCAGGTCTCTCTCGGTAGCCCGAACCGGGGCATGCCACCGTACGTTATCGGGGACCCCGGAGAGGGCCCCCCGTAACCGGGAGCCCGACTCGGGGTGAGCCTCCATATCGTGCCTGGTAAAGATGTCACCGTAGATGACTGAAGCTCGCATCCTCGTTTAACTGATGGTGCGCCCCTGCTGGATATCTTCTTCGGTGACATCAAACGTCTGCCCGGTGCCCACGATCCGGTACGGTCCCGTCGTCTTCACCTCGCCCGACCATCCGGACGTCGCATACGGGACGGTGAACGTACCGTTCACGCTCTCCTGCCGGTAAATGAACGCCCGGCCGGCGTTCGTCGTGACCGGCACCTCGATGATCCCGTCGCCCTTGATGCGGGCTCCCGGGACATACTCGAATATCTTGACGAATTTCAGGTCAGGCCCGTTCGCGCCGGTGTTGCTGAAGACGTTTCTGGGCGTCTCGTGGACGAGCCGGTAGTGCTGGAGCGCCGGCACCCGCTCGACCGGCTGGAGGATCGAGTCTCCCCGGTACTGGTAGTACATGTTCAGGAGCGTCGCGCCTGACCCCGCCGGCGCGCTCTTGTTGTAGGCCTCCACCGCCACCGCCGCGGCGGTGGCGTTCATCTGCTCGGTGCGCGTGATGACCGGGAGGGAGGTGTTCGCCGTGCCCGCGTCACGGTACTCGGCATAGATCACCTGGGATGTCGGGTCGGTCATGGACCCGTCGAAGTTATGGAGACGGGAGACCATCGTCAGGTAGTACTGCTGGTTGTAGAACGGTACCGCCTGGTAACTCGTCGATCCCGCGCTCACGGGGAGGAGGAACTCCGGCTCAAACCGAGCCTTCCCCACATCCGGATCGGCCCACGTCGCCGGCGCGTGGAACTTCCCGGTATCGAGTTGGAAATCGGTGACGACATAGCGGGTGCCGATGTTGTCGAGGATCCGGTTTGCCTTCTCCTCGGAGGTCGAGACG
>JALNXI010000077.1 GCA_023230425.1 Methanoculleus sp.
GGATGAGACATAAGAGTTGTGGGAGACGACCCCCCGGGCCCTCCCTGCTCCGCCTGTCGCCCGGAGAATGCGGTTACCGGACGACGGATATGAACCCGATCTCCGGCACCCTGTCGTAGATCGTCCGGTTGAACCTGTCGGGGTTGATATGGACCTCGCCCGTTCCAACCTTTGTCTCGTATCCGGGCGACATCCACTCCCGGACCTGGTCGGTGAGCGGTATCTCGGCGCTGCTCGCTCCGAAGACGCCGCCGGTATCCCCCACCAGCACCGCACCCAGCCTCCCGTTGTAGAAAGAGTAGACGAGAGCCGACTCGGAGAGACCGTCCGCGGCCTGATCGGCATCGAAGAAGACCGTGGTTACGGCCCCATCGTCCGGACCCCCGGAGTGCGGGCTCGACGCCGTCCCGCCTATACCGCCACGGTGAAGGCCGCGAACGCCGCGAGTGCGAGAAGCGCGAGAAATACGAGCACTCCGGCCATCCAGGCGACCATGAAGAGGATAACCATCGCCAGACGCACCTCCCGGAACGGGACGGTCCCGGCGTTCATCCGCCGCGCCGTGACCCAGGCGTCGTAGATACCGAAGAGCCAGGCGGCAACCCCGGGAATGAGCATCACGAGAAGCCCCGCGAACACCCCGAAGAGCACCAGAAGACCCTTCACCGTCTCTCCGTTGTAGACCTGTCCGAGCCCCGGGAAGAGGAGAGAGAGCCCCGCCGAAAACACCGGGTTCTTCGCCTCCCGCGCCGGAGCATCCGTCCCTGCCGCCGGAGTGCCCACTCCGGGGATTTCAGCAGATTCCATCATAGTTCCTGGAATGAGGTGCTCTCCGGGGGAAGAAGGAGGTTTCGGCTCGTCCATAGGGGAGGTCCGTCAGACTCATAACCTTCAAGCGCCATCCCCTGCTTGAGGAAACCTGCATGGTGCGGACACACGTAACCCCCGGAGAAGCAAAGGCGATGGGCGAGCAGCTCGGCATAACCTGGAAAGAGTTCGGTGTTGAACAGTTCCGGCGCGGCATGGTCGTGGAACTCGAGCACGGCCTCCGCGACCCGGCGACGAACGTCACCGACGACGACCTCTTCCTGACGGCGAAGATAGCGCTCGCGCACTTAAACGAGTTTCCCGACTACTACGACCGGCTCGATGAGATGGAGGAGAAGGCGGAGGCTTACTGGGCGGGGCAAAAAGCGCAGGGCTGAGGCGGTCACCACCACAACAGCCCCGGCCGTAACGATCGATACCGCCGCAGGGGCGACCGGCAGGAGGAGAAGACCGGCGAAGATCGCAGATCCCGATCAGCGTCCCGGCCGGGGAGAGAGATGCGCAACAACTATCGCCCGTACATGGCAACCATGACGTATGGAACGGCGCCCGACAGCAGAATGGATCAAGATACGGCAGCGGCGGGTCATCGACGAGAGAGAGTACTACGCCGACAGGCTCTACGAGACCCGGCGTGACGCAACCTCCTACGCCCGTCAGCTGCAGAACCAGGAAAAGGATGTCCTCGTCCTCGGGACCGCCCACGAGGGCGGGCACCGGGGCTATGCCGTCTTTGTCAGGCGATAGGGGCGGTTTTTGCCGCACAGGCAGCCGCCCGGCTGTCTGTCCGGTGGAGGAGAAACAGGGCGCGGGCGGACGCCTTCGGCGGGGGTCGATAACAGAGTGGGGGGCGAACCCCATCCACATTCCCCGTTACTCCGTCGGCCAGAAGAGTGATATATTCCCCGTACGGCAGGAGTTAGAGGATTGAACCAACCGGTTCAACACACCCGGCACTCCCGGATCGCCGGCCCCGTGCACCGCTCCTGCCACTCGTCGTGGAGAACTCCCCGGACGTCGACGTCCTCAAAGACTCCCCACTTCCTGACATGCTCCCGGAGGTGCGCCTCATGCACCATCCCGCACTTCTCCATCACCCGACCCGACGCGGTGTTCCGGGAGAAGTGCATGGCGTAGACCCGGTGCAGCCCGAGGACCGAGAACCCGTACTCGATCACCGCCCGGGCGGCCTCGGTGGCATACCCCCGGCCCCAGCAGGATCGTGCGACCCAGTAGCCGAGCTCCGCCCGCCCGTGACGACGGTTGACCTCCACGAGCCCAGCCGCGCCCACGACGGCCCCGTCCCGGGTGACAGCGTAGATAACATGCATTCCTTTCTCGAACCCGGGACGGTGCGTGGCAATCCAGGCCTCCGCCGCCCCGTCAGGGTAGGGATAGGGTAGCTCGAGGGAGCATGACGCGACCTCATAGTCGCCGGCGAGCCGTTGCACCTCGGAGGCATCTGTGAGGGTGAACGGCCGCAGGAGCAGCCGGTCGGTTACGAGGAGAGGCTGTCCGGTCATAGGGAAATCCCTCGCAGCGGTGGCGGGATATACGTCCCGGCGCGGGGTGCCGGCTCCCGGAGGATCCCCCAGATATCGACGTCCTCGTAGACGCCCCACTTCCTGACATGCTCCCGGAAGCGGCCTTCATGGAGCATCCCGCACTTCTCCATCACCCGGCCCGAGGCGGGGTTCCGGGAGAAGTGCATGGCATGGACCCGGTGCAGCCCGAGGACCGAGAACCCGTACTCGATCAGCGCCCGCACCGCCTCGGTAGCATACCCCCGGCCCCAGCAGCGCCTCGCTATCCAGAACCCGAGCTCGCCGCGGGCGTGATCCGCATCGATGCGGAGACGGACGCCCCCGATCAGGCTACCTCCAGGGGCGAGCGTGACGGCGAAGGCCGCGGCGTTGCCGTGCCCGATGTCATCGCGGAGGGAGGCGATCCATATCTCGGCAAGGCCGTCCGGGTACGGGTAGGGGAGGAGAGTCGTCGCGGCAACGGCGTAGTCTCCGCAAAGCCGCTGCACCTCAGGGGCGTCAGCAATGTCGAACGGCCGCAGGTACAGGCGACCGGTTGCGAGGATAGGCTGCTTCTCCATGGATATGCTCATGGCGTTAGCCGGATATAAGCCCTGCCGCGCCGCCGTCCGGCCCGCAGGAGAGGATGGCCGGAAGACCTCCGGCAAAAATTACCCGCCCGACCGGACGACCTGCATGAAACCACCCCTGGTTATACCTTGAGGTCCCATCTGCCGGGTTTACTCGGCGCAACAGGGATTATGGGCGCCCATGATCTCCCGTCCGGCATAAGAAAGCATAATAACCGCCCTATTCACAAATCAGCAACCTTTATTAATTTTTGTTCTGTATTCCATCATGCATGATCAAAGTCGCAATCAACGGCTACGGCACCATCGGTAAACGGGTCGCCGATGCGGTCGCCGCACAGCCCGACATGGAAGTGATAGGGGTCTCGAAGACAAGCGTCTCTGCTGAGGCATACATAGCAAAAGAGCGCGGGTTTCCCCTGTACATCGCTGACCTCTCGAAGAAGCCGGCGTTCGAGAAGGCCGGCATCGAGATAGCAGGCGATGTCGAGACGATGCTGAAAGCCGCCGACGTCATCGTGGACGCCACTCCCGGCGGCGTCGGGGAGAAGAACCGACCGATCTATGAGCGCCTCGGCAAGAAGGCAATCTTCCAGGGCGGCGAGGATCACGAGGTCGCCGGGTTCTCCTTCAACGCCCACGCGAACTACAAAGAGGCTGCAGGAAAGCAGTTCGCCCGGGTCGTCTCGTGCAACACCACCGGGCTCGTCCGGCTCATCCACGCCATGGATCAGGCCTTCGGCGTCGAGCGGGTCCGGGCGGTGATGGTCCGGCGCGGAGCGGACCCCGACGACATCAAGCGGGGACCAATCGACGCCATCGTCCTCAACCCGGTCACCATCCCGAGCCACCACGGCCCCGATGTCCAGACCGTCCTCCCGCAGATCAACATCGTCACCCTCGCGATGATCGTCCCGACGACGTTTATGCACATGCACTCGATACAGATGGACCTCAAGCGCGAGACTACCCGGGACGAGGTGCTGGCGGTCTTTGAGAACCACAGCCGCATCGGCCTCGTCCGCAAGGCCACCGGGATCAAGAGCAACGCCCAGCTCCGGGAGTACACCCAGGACCTCGGCCGGCCAAGGACGGATCTCTGGGAGAACGGCGTCTTTGAGGAGTCGGTATCGGTGCTCGCCGGGAAGGAGTTCTACTGCTTCCAGGCCATCCACCAGGAGGCCGACGTCGTCCCCGAGAACATCGACTGCATCCGCGCCCTGATGGGAACGGTGAAGGATCCGGAAGAGTCCATCCGGATGACCAACAAAGCGCTCGGCCTCGTCGCCATCGGGTGAACGGCCGGACCGGGGAGGAAGAACCATTAACTCTCCGGCAAACCCATTTCTTTTAATGGATCCGTACGAACTGGTGACCCGAAATACCGTAGAGGTCGTCACTGACGAGGAACTGCGCGCGCTCATCGACCGTCCGGTCAAGCGGGTCTACACCGGCTACGAGCCGAGCGGGGAGATCCACCTCGGCCACATGGTGACGGTGAACAAGCTGATGGACCTGCAGAAGGCTGGGTTCGAGGTGACGGTGCTCATCGCCGACCTCCATGCGTTCCTGAACCGCAAAGGCACCATGGAGGAGATCCGGGAGATCGCCGAGTATAACCGCCGCTGCTTCGAGGGGCTCGGGCTTACCGGAGCGAAGTACGTCCTCGGGTCGGACGTGCAGCTCACGCCGGAGTATGAACTTGCAGTCCTGAAACTCTCCCAGGCGATCACCCTCAACCGGGCGAAGAGGAGCATGGACGAGGTCGGGCGGCAGATGGAGAACCCGACGGTCTCCCAGATGGTCTACCCGATCATGCAGATGGTCGATATCGTGACCCTCGGGGTGGACGCCGCCGTCGGCGGGATCGACCAGCGAAAGATTCACATGCTCGCGCGGGAACACCTCCCGTCAATCGGATATCCGGCGCCGGTCTGCATCCATACACCGATCATCAGCGGCCTCGACGGGAAGAAGATGTCGTCGTCGGCCGGAAACGTCATATCGGTCGCCGATTCCGGAGAGGATATCAGACAGAAGATGAAGAAGGCGTTCTGCCCGCCGGAGGTTGAGAACAACCCGGTGCTCCAGATCCTGCAGTACCACGTCTTCCCGCGAACCGGGGCGGTCACCATCCGCCGGCCCGCGAAGTTCGGCGGGGACCGGGAGTTTGCCGTCTACGAAGACCTTGAGCGGGCCTACGCTGCCGGCGAGATCCACGCGCTCGACCTGAAATCGGCGGCCGCCGACCACCTCATCGATATCCTCACCCCCGTACACGACTACGTCTGCAGCAGGTGATCCAACCGTGGGCCACGACGAAGAGCACGAGCGGTTCGACCGCGATATCGAGGCGATGGGCGTCCGGGTAAAGGATGCCAACCTGATGAAGGTACGGGCCGACGTCTTCGACGAGGTCACCCTCATAGCGCTCTACAAACTCGTCCACAAAAAACTGATCTCGGTCATCGGCGGGCCGATCAGCACCGGAAAAGAGGCGAACGTCTTTTACGGTGAGCACGACGGGCGGGGGATTGCGATCAAGATCTACCGTATCCAGACGGCGAACTTCAAGGCGATGACCGAGTACCTGGCGGGAGACCGCCGGTTCTCGAGTGTCCGGGGGTCGCGCAAGGGCATCATCTTCGCCTGGACGAAGAAGGAGTACAGCAACCTTGCGCGGGCGCACGACGTGGGGATCCCGGTCCCCGAACCCCTGGCGTTCGACCGCAACATCCTCCTGATGGAGTTCCTCGGCGAGGGAGAAACACCGTATCCCCAGCTCCGCAACGCCGAGATCGAGGACTACGGAGCGGTATACCGGCAGATCCTCGACTACGTGGAACGGCTCTACCGGGAGGCGCGCCTGGTCCATGCTGACCTCTCCGAATACAATATCCTCTATCACGAGAAACCATACCTGATCGATATGGGGCAGGCGGTCACCCCGGATCACCCGCGGGCGCCCGTGTTTCTGATCCGGGATATCAAGAACCTCAACAGATATTTCTCCCGCTACTGTGATGTGCCGGACGAGGAAGAGGTCCTCAGAGCGATCGCCGGCACCGGACACCGGGAGCCCTGAACACCGGGAGAAGGGATGAATCATGACCACACAGGAGATGAAAGTTTCAACAGCCAGGATCGGTGTACTCATCGGCAAGAGCGGGTCCACAAAACGCGAGATCGAAGAGAAGACCGGGATAACCCTCTGGATCGACAGCGAGGAGGGGTTGGTGACGCTCGAGGGGGAGGACCCCATCGCCGTCATGACGGCGACAAGCGTCGTCCAGGCGATCAACCGTGGGTTCTCGCCGGAGCGTGCGTTCCGGCTTCTCGAGGACGAGGATATGATGCTTGATGTCATCGATCTTGCCGACCTCTCGGAGACTGCCCGGCAGCTCGAGCGGCTCCGGGGCCGGATCATAGGCAAGGCGGGGACGTCCCGCGCCCAGATCGAGAATATGACCAGCACGGAGATATCAGTCCACGGGAAGACCGTTGCAATCATAGGCCTCCCGGAGCAGGCTGAGACCGCGAGGAAAGCGGTGGAGATGCTGCTCCAGGGCGTGCCCCACGAGAACGTCTACGGGTACCTCGACCGGAAGAAGAAGGAAGCCAAACAGTCGATGCTGGAGTACTACTCCTGATACGGCGGGCGAACCGATCCTGCCCATGGCCATAACAAAATGCACGATATGTGGTTTGCAGTGGAAATGAAGGGGTATACATGGAGATAGACGGCCTGCCGATCCCGCCGGATCTCGTGGCCGGCTACGCTCGATGCGGGATCACGGAACTCTACCCGCCGCAGGCAGCCTGCGTCGAAGCGGGGCTTTTCTCGGGGAAGAACCTCCTCATCGCCATCCCAACAGCGAGCGGCAAGACCCTGGTCGCAGAGATGGCGATGCACCACCAGGCGGGGAGGGGCGGCAAGTGCCTCTATATCGTCCCCCTGCGGGCGCTCGCGAGCGAGAAGTTCGATGAGTTCTCGGGGAAAGGCCTCCGCGTCGGTATCGCCACCGGCGACTTCGACCGGCGGGACGACTACCTGGGGAGAAACGATATCATCGTGGCGACGAGCGAGAAGGTGGACTCGCTCCTGCGGAACCGGACGCCGTGGCTTGCAGAGATCACCCTGCTGGTCCTCGACGAGGCCCATCTCATCGATGACCCCTCCCGGGGTGCGACACTCGAGATGCTGATAGCAAAACTCCGGCACAAAAACCCGGATATGCAGATCATCGCCCTCTCCGCCACTATTGGGAACCCCCGGGACCTGGCCGGGTGGCTGGATGCCGAACTCGTCGAGAGTGACTGGCGGCCGGTCGACCTCCGGGAAGGGGTCTTCTTCCAGGACGGCATCCGGTTTGCCGACAGCACCCGGGAGGTTGAACGCCGGAGCAAGTACGAGGACCTGGACCTCGTCCTCGACACGGTGGCGGAGGGGGGACAGTGCCTGGTCTTCGTCAGTTCCCGCAAAAACGCCGAGGCGTTTGCAAAACGCGCGGCGTCCGGGCTGAAGATTGCAAACCCGACACTCGCGGGCTACGCCGATAAGATACGCTCGAACGCCGCGACCGATATGGGGAGGATGCTCGCCGCCTGCGTGGCGCAGGGGGCGGCGTTCCACCACGCGGGACTCGCGCGGGAGGAGCGCCGGATCGTCGAGCAGGGGTTCCGGGAGGGACAGATCAAGGCGATCGCCTCGACCCCGACGCTCGCGGCCGGCCTGAACCTCCCCGCCCGGCGGGTGATCGTCCGCGACTACCTCCGGTTCAACGCCGGGGAAGGAATGGTCCCGATACCGGTCCGCGAGTACCGGCAGATGGCCGGGCGGGCCGGGCGGCCGCACCTCGACCCTTACGGCGAAGCGGTCCTGATAGCAAAGTCTGAGGAGATGGTCGATGAACTCTTCGACTGCTACATCGGGGCGCCCGCCGAGGACGTCCGGAGCCGGTGCGCGAACGAGGCGGTCCTCTGCACCCACATCCTCTCGCTCATTGCGACCAACTTCGCCCGCGAGACGGACGAGGTGCTCGGGTTCATGGACGGAACGTTCTACGCTCACCAGGGCGAGAGCCCGCTCGCGCTCTCGCGGGCGGTCCACCGGGTGCTCGAGTTCCTGCGGGATGCGGAGATGATCTCCGAGGTGGGGGAGTGGCTCGAGGCCACCGAGTACGGGTCGCTCGTCTCCCGGCTCTACATCGACCCCCGGAGCGCTGAGGTGATCGTGACGGCGATGGCCAGGCAGAAGAAGTACACTGATATCGGCCTCCTGCACCTCCTCTGCTCCACACCGGATATGCTGACGCTCTATGTCAGGAGGGACGACATGTACATCCTCGACCGGTTCCTCGCCGACCACCGGGACGACCTCTGGATGGAGATCCCCTGGGATGCGGGCGAGGGGTTCGACCGGAGTCTCAAGACAGCGCTCCTCCTCGCCGACTGGGCGGATGAGGTCGGTGAAGACGTTATATGCGAGCGCTACAGCGTCGGCCCGGGCGACATCTATGGAATGGTGGAGAGCGTCGCCTGGCTGGTCCACGCGAGCCGGCAACTCGCCGGGCTCTTTGCCCCGCACCTCGCGGGCCCGATCGAGGAGATGGAGCTCCGGACCAAACATGGTATCAAGAAGGAACTCCTGCCCCTCATCAGGCTCCGCGGAATAGGGCGGGTCCGGGCCCGCCGGCTCTTCAACAACAACCTCGGGTCGATCGAGGCGCTCCGCGCGGCCGGACCGGAGAAGGTCGGGAAGGTTCTCGGGCAGGGGATCGCCGCCAGGATATTCGAACAACTCGAAGGCGCGCGGGACGAGGTCGGGGAGCTCGCCGAGGAGCAGGCGACCCTCTCCCGATTCGGGTGAGCAAAAAATGGCAGAAGCAGCGTGCGATATCTATCCGGCGATCTTTACGGTCGATGAGAACGTCGTTTTCCTCCGGAAGGTCCGCCGGATCGCGGGCATTTGCGGGACCCATATCATCCTCTT
>JALNXI010000078.1 GCA_023230425.1 Methanoculleus sp.
TCTTCCTAACTCGGATTCGATCTTGATCGTTCCCTTGAGCGACGTTATTGTTTTTTTGACCACGTCGAGCCCGACGCCCCTGCCGCTGATATCGGTGATCGCCTCGGCCGTGCTGAACCCGGGCTCAAAGAGCAGGTTGATGAGGTCGTCTCTCGTTGCGGCCGCCGCCGCCTCGGGCGTCATGACGCCCCGGCTGACCGCCTTCTCCCGGAGCCGCTCGGGGTCGATGCCGGCACCGTCGTCCTCGATCTCGATGACGACGTTATCCTTATCCCTCCGTGCTGTCAGCCGGATCGACCCTTTCCGCGGTTTTCCGGCAGCTTCACGGATCTCTGGAGTCTCGATCCCGTGGTTCACGCCGTTTCTGATGATGTGCAGGAGCGGGTCCGAGAGGCCGTCCATCATGCCCCGGTCAAGCTCGGTCTCGCCGCCCTCGATGACGAGCTCGACCTCCTTGCCGTCGTGGTTCGCGACGTCTCGCACGACCCGGGGGAGGCGGTTGAAGATGCGCTCGAGCGGCATCATCCGGACCCCCATCATGAGGCTCTGGAGGTCGGAGACCGAACGGCCGACCATGGAGAGCGCCTCGTCGAACTCCTTGATGCCGTGCTTCTTTGCGATCTGCTCGAGCCTACCTCTGTTGATCACCAGGTCCTCGACCAGGTTCATCATCCGGTCGAGCCGCTCTATATCGACACGGATGTTCTTGATCTCCCGGCTCTTCTCGCTCTTTGCCGCCCTCTGCACCTGCGGCGGTTCGGCCTCCTGTTCCGGGGCCGGTTCAGGTTTCCGGGCTGTCTCCATCACCGGCGGTGATGCCGGAGAGGATATCCCGAGAAGTGATATCTCAGTGCCGGAGGCGACGGTCCTGAGCGCCTCCTCCCCTGCCTCGCTCTCGATGAGGATATCGAACGACCCGTCGAACCTCCCGTCCTCGATGAGATCCCGTGAGGGGGTTGTCGAGAGGATCGTCCCGATATCCTCCAGGTTCTGCAGGAGGAGCATGGCCCGGATGTCCTTCATGGTGCAGGCCGGGTCGACGGCGACCGAGAGCGTATAGAGCGGACGGCCGTCGGCCTCTCCTGCCGCTTCGGCAGGGACCACCGCTCCGGATGGCTCCTGATCATCCGGGAGCACTTCTTCTTCCGTAAACGCCCGGAGTTCCTGCACCAGGCTCCCGGACTGCTCGTTCGACGGAGTTCCTCCCGCCTCGATAGCATCCAGCATCCCCTCGATCGTGTCGGTGCAGGTGAGCAGGAGGTCGGTGAGGGATGCGGTCACCTCCTGCCGGCCGCTCCGGATGAGCGAGAAGATGTCTTCCATCGAGTGACAGAGATGCTCCATCGCATCAAAGCCCATCGATGCGGACATTCCCTTGAGTGTATGGGCAGACCGGAAGATCTCATCGATGGCGGTCTGCTGGTCTTCCCCGCTCTCCAGAGCAAGGAGATTGTTCACGATGTTCTCGTGATTCTCCCTTGATTCCTCAACAAACAGCTTCCGGTATACCTCTTCATCAACCATGATTGACCTCAAGCCGGCTGACGGCCCTCACGATCTCGCGCGCAAGATTCCTGAACGGGACCACCCTGTCGACACAGTCCCGGGCAAGGGCAGATCTCGCCATACCGTAGACGAGGCAGTCCTCTTCAGCACAGACCATCGTGCTGCCGCCCGCATTCTTCACCGCGAGCGTCCCTTCGCCGCCGTCGCTCCCCATCCCCGAGAGGATCACGGAGACGGTGCGCGGACCAAAGACGCGCGCTGCGGAGGTGAAGGTCGTGTCGACGGCAGGCCGGACCGCGTGCAGGGGAGGGGCGGTCGAGTGGACGACCCGCCCGTGGGTTCTCCCGGCGCCTGCATAGACCCCCGAGATCACGGTATGGTAGCCGGCCTTTGAGACCAGGACCGAGCCGGTCTGCAGGGTATCGCCGTTCGCAGTCTCTTTCACCGGCAGGGGCGAGACCCGGTTCAGGCGCTCGGCGAGCGATGCGGTGAACCCCTCGGGCATATGCTGGGTTATGACGACCGCTGCAGGGAGGTCCGCAGGGAGTGCGGAGAGGAGCGTATCAAGCATCGGCGGCCCTCCGGCCGACGAGCCTATCAGCACAACTGTATCGGCCTCATCCTTCCGGGGCTCAGGCGATCGCACGACCGTCGGGAGCGAGACGAGGTTTCTGATCTTCTGGACGAGTTCCCGCTCGATGCCCCTGACGTTCGGGACGTCTCGTGGTTTGAGCATGAAGTCGTCCGCCCCGAGGCGGAGCGCCTGGTGGGTCATATCGGCCTGCCGGGACGTCAGCGTGCTTAAGACGATCACCTTCGGCCCCACGCTCTTCCCTTGAAGCGCTTCAAGCACTCCAAGGCCGTTCATCCGGGGCATCTCGATATCGAGGGTGATGACGTCAGGCCTGAGTTCCGCAATCTTTTCGAGAGCGTCGATGCCGTTGACCGCCGTCCCGACGACCTCTATATCCGGGCTGTCTTTGAGGAGATCCCGGAGTATCGTCCGGATGAAGAGCGAGTCGTCGACGATCAGAACCCGTATCATAGTCACGCACTGAGGACGTTCTTGACTTCTTCGAGGACCTTTGGAGCCTGGAACGGTTTGACGATGTAGCCTCTCGCCCCGCTCTTGACGGCGAGTTTGACCATCTGCTCCTGGCCGACCGCCGTGCACATGATGACCTTTGCCGCCGGGTCGGCGGCCTTGATCGCCTTGAGCGCCTCGATCCCGTTCACCTTCGGCATGACAACGTCCATCGTGACGAGGTCGGGCTTGAGTTCCTGGTACCTGGCAACAGCTTCCGCCCCGTCGGCCGCCTCACCGACAATATCGTGCCCGCCGGAGAAGAGAATATTCTTCAGTAGCGTCCTCATAAACATTGTATCATCGACGATCAGGATTCTCCCCATCGAACACCACTCAATGTCTATTTGGAGAATGCGGTATATAGGCTTTCTTATTCTGAAAAAATAATATTATTAATTTGTTGGGGATTTCATTGCGTTAGAGATGTACCGGACACCTTTCGCGGTCAATTGTACTTCTTTTCTGACGTGAAGCACCTCGGCAAGCCCCGTGCCGAGGAGCCGCTCGTAGATGGCGTCGAGGTCTTTATGCGAGAGTTTGAGCATGTTCTCGATGGCACTCGAATCCATGCCGCTGTAGACCAGCATGGCCACCTGCCCGGTCAGGGGGTCAATCTCCTCGCTGACCTCAGAGTCATGCGTTGCCTCCCTGAGGAAGTTGTAAAGGACCTGAAGCGTCGTCATCGGGCAGAGGACGAAACTCGTCACGACTTCGCTCTCGCCAAGGTGGTCGATCTTTACGACATCGAGATTCTTCTCCTGGATCTCCCGGGATGTGAGTTCGATGCCGGCCACATCCGCGATGGGAATGCAGACCTGTGTCTCCTGGCTGACGAACCAGATGCCGGTTTTCAGGACGGCGATCGCCCCTTTCTCCCATCTGGCGTCCTGGACGAGCACCCCCCCGCGGACTGCGGGCGACATGAAGAAGGCGTTCAACCGGTAGGCGCTGCACTGGATGATGATGAACTTTTTTAAGACCGAGAGGACCTTCTCCACCGATGCGATACGGTAGACCAGTTCTCCCTCAGCACCGGCGGTGATCACCACCTGGTTCTTCTTCTCCTCGAGATCGACCACGGACTTGTAGGGGATCTCGCAGTCGAGGGGAGCATCGATGCGGATACGGTCCTCACCGATACCCAATGTCGTCGGGACCCATTTGCCTCCGTGCTCGACCTTTACTGGAACTGATTTCATCTTCTCTCTACCTTTATCCCATAGAAGACCATCATCGTTGTGATCTCATCGCTGCGAGGATCCCCTCAAGCTCCGCTGCAAGGTCTTTTGCATCGTATTTTTCTCCTTTCAACTCGCGGATCAGGCTGACGTCCTCCACAAACTTCTTCTTCTTTGTGTCTGCCTTGATCGCGGTGATCAGGTCGTCGTCGACCGTGCCGCCGGATGCGAAAGAAACCATATCAAAGTCTTCTTCCAGCTCCTCCTCCGGCTCCTCAGGGGTCACCTCACCCGGGCCGGGCTCTCCCGCATCGATCTCTTCCTCCTCGCCCTCGATCTCGATATCATCAAGGTCCAGGCCGTCGAGTTCGGAGAGTTCCTCGCTCAGGGCGCTCATATCCGGCATGCCGCCGCCCCCCGGAACGCCGGCGGCTATCGGCGAGAGGGTCGCGGCGGACCCGCCGGTGAGGTCGAGGCTATCGAGTTCGCTCTGGTGCGCCTTGAGGATCTCCGATACAGCGTCCGCCTCTTCCCCGGAGAGGAGGGAGATCTGGTCGGACCCAAATGCTGTCCCGGGACCGGGGAGATCGCCATCGAGGTCGAGGTCCGCGAGCGAGTCGAGGTCGAGGTCCGCGAGCGAGGCAAGGGGGTCGGCCGTGTCCCCGCCGGTCTTCGGGGCGGCCGCGCCGTCGACCGCCTGATCGAGCATGGCGTCGATATTCTCGATCCGGTTCTTCTTCTCGCCTTCGGGGGCGCGGGCATGCGCGATCGTCTCCCGGACCGATGCCGTGAGGGTCCCGAGCATGCCGGGCAGGCTGATCCCGGCGGGTGCGAGTTTCCGGATGAGGGACGGTTTCTCTGCCGTGGCATCCGGTTTTTTCGTCTCCGGAGCCTTCGGCCGCTCCCGGAGCGCTCTGCGGAGCCGTGAGGGTTTCAGGTCCGCAAGGTCGAGCGCCCCGGTGATGATGAGCGCGAGAAATCCCGCGAGGACGGTGCCCGCGACGATGACCTCGACCGGGGCATCGACAAGGATGATCAGGGAGCCTGTACCGACGGTGATCAGGAACAGCAGCGGACGACGCAGGTTTTCTCTCACATTACACCCCCACAAATGTTGGGATGGTAAAGAATATGCTCACAAGCATCGGTGCAACGATGTATATGACGCCGGTGGTCACAGAGAGCAGGCTTGCAAAGAAGTAGTACAGGTACCGGTCACCGCCCATGACAATCTTTCCTGCAAGCATGTTTGCAACGGTCAGCATTAAGAGGATCGTCACCACGTAGGCTCGCATCGTATCCTCCGGGAAGTTTGCGAAGATGTTTAACGATGATCCCATGGAACTGCCGATCGTGGACGCACCTCCCGAGAGTGCGGCCGAGGTCTCCGCGAAGTGGTTCATCACCTCTGTCACTGCACGGGACATGGTGAGGAGGATCTCGAAGAGGAAGACGAAGATGCCGATCATCGCTCCGTGCATCGGGATGAGCAGGACGACAAACCCCTTCACCATCATATCGCGCTTCCTCCGGAGCAGCACCTGCTCGAGCATCGACGAACCGACGATCTTTCCTATCTGGTCCGGGGACCCGCCGAGGGCCACGGCGTCGCGGAAGATGTTCATGTACTTGTAGATCAGGTAACTGCCGGTCTCCCCGATGAACTTCGTCCAGCTCCCGGCTTCATCGAGCCCGAGGTTCAGCTTCGACGAGACCGAGTTGATGAACGGCTCCAGGTAGGGGAGTGATTTTCTGTCCACTTCCTGGAGCGCGTCGCCGGTGGTGATGCCTTTGCCGCCCATGATCGATCCGAGGCCCCGGATGAACGTGGAGAAGTCTTCGTCCCGGTTGATGACGTTGGCGTCGTCGATGTAGCCGATGACCCCGAGCGGCATCAGGAGGAGGCCAGCGAGCAGGAAGATGATACCGGCGTTGACGCCGATGAGAATGAGCAGAAGCGAGATTGCGGCGACGATCGGCACGACCAGGCGTTCCAGTCTCCTGATGATGCCCTGCTCCTTCGAGCAGACCCCGGCAAGCCCGTGCGTCCGGGGATCGTCGGGGACGGCCCGGTACATGATCGTGAGGCCGAAGATCGATATCGCGAGGATGATCGCGTAGGAGGAGTTCAGTGCCGAATCTATACCGTCGGGAGCGTATATCGCCACCGATATCATGATGATGATGGCGACGAGCGCGCCTGAGAGGAGCATTGCTATGTAGGCGTCGCCCCACTTCTTCAGGAGCTCGATCCCCTGCTCGAACGTGTTTCGATAGATGCTCCGGATGCTCGAGAGTTCCGTGCCGATGAAGTCGTCGTCCGGGACGCCGGAGTCGATCGAGTTTGCGTAGCGGTTGAGCATGCTCTGGAGGGTTTTGTTCCGGCACCTCTCAGCGATAGCCCGGAGCGCCCCGGCATAACTGTGGCCCCACCCGGCGACCAGGCGCTGCACCTTTGCTATGTAGCGCGACGGTATGTACTCGAACCGCTCGGATGTGTACTGGAAGATCTCGGGCCGGGTCACGGCCGATGTGGTGATCGCGGCCATGTAGGTGTACATGAGGAGCAGGTCCTGCTCCATCTTCTTGTTCTCGAGGATGGAGGACCGGAGGTTGTTGAGGTACCCGATCTGCTCCTCAAACGGTATCTTCCCCTGGTTTGCCTCTCGCAGCCGCTCGGTCACGCCCTCGAACACTTATCACACCTCGATGGTGAGCAGGCCCTGCTTCTTGATCTTCGTGGTCATGTGGAAGAGGTCCCAGAACTGGGTATACCCGGCCTTATGGAGCCGTTCAAGAATGCTGGCACGCTTATCGATCTCGTTGTAGATCTCAGATCTGCGGTGCTCGGGGATGCCGAGCATCGTTGCGATCTTGTTCTCAAGGAGGTAACTGCTCCCCCTGCCGGTGAAGGTGAAGGAGTCGGTCGCAGGGTCCCAGACGAACGCCGCCATGAATGAGAACCCCTGGGTCTCGGGGTCGTAGCCCACGAGTTCGTTGACGCTGAGCATCCGCCGGACGGTCCCCCCATGGGGGAGTTTCACGGCGCTCTGGATGATGACCAGGTTCAAGTTGTCGACGTAGGTCTTCGGGATATTGATCGGGTCCCCGCAGAGACGCTGGATCAGTTTCTCGACGGACGCGGCGTGGAAGGTGCTCATCACCGGGTGGCCGGTCTGCATGGCGGAGAACGCGACGGACCCTTCCACACCGCGGATCTCACCGACCAGGATCTGGTTCGGGCGCTGACGGAGGGCGGCTTTGAGGAGGTCGAACATCGTGATCTCCGAGCCTTCGCCCTCGCCCTTCCCCTTGGCTTTCGCGACCTCACGGGTCCAGTTCCGGTGGGGGACCGTCAGTTCCGGGGTATCCTCGATGGTGACGATCTTGTTCTCGGGCGGGAGGAACGTGGTGAGGGCGTTCAAGGTCGTCGTCTTGCCGCTCGCGGTCTCGCCGGAGACGAACATCGACATGCCGTACTCGAGGCAGATCCAGAGGTAGGCGGCCATCATGTAGTTGCACGCCCCGCTCTCGATCACCTGCAGGATGCTCAGGGGGACCTCGTTCACCTTACGGATGGTGAAGTTGCTGCCGTGTTTGCTGATCTCGGTCCCGTAGACGATGTTGATACGCGAGCCATCAGGGAGGGTCGCGTCCACGATGGGGCTCCTGTAGGTCAGCGGCCGTTTGATCCGTTCGGCGAGCTTGATGACGAATTTGTCGAGTTCCGCTGAGTCCTGGAACCCGACGACCGATTTTAAGCCTTTGAATATCTTGTGCTCGATGAAGATCGGCCCGACGCCGTTGCAGGTGATATCCTCGATATACCGGTCGGAGAGGAAGGGTTTGAGGGTCCCCATCTCGATCTTGTCGCGGATGATCATGTACTCGAGCGCCTTGTACTCCTGCTGCGAGAGGATGAGCCGTCCGTCGGCAAGCGTGGGATGCCCTGACGCCTGCGGCTTTGCCGACGCACCGACCTCGGAGGTGAGGAAGGTCTTGATCCGACCCTTGATGTCTTTTGCCGTCCCGCCGGCGAGCAGAGACTCGTCGATCACCTCGTCCGGCTGCTTGATGTACACCAGTTGCTGGATGAAGTTTCGGAGCACATCGATACGCGCCTGCTCGGTCACCGGCTCCTCGTCGAGGGCGTCGATCATATCGATCAGCTTCTCCTCGATCACCGGGAGGATCTCTTTTACGGAGTGGAGGAACGCGGGTTCGATCGGTATGTACCAGTTCCGGACGTCATTTGGGTCAGGGAAGATGTGGATGAACGTCGTCTCGTTGACCGGGTATATGATGTTCGGGTTCTCCATAGATTTTAAGTCCCGTTTCAGCTCCGAGAGGAAGAGCGGGATCCCGACGGTGTTGACCGGCAGGATGTGGAGGTACTCGAGGAGGTGAGGGCTCTCTTTGACGTAGTCTTTCGCGTTTGCCGGGAGCATACGGTAGAGGGCGCAGGACTCGACGTTGTTGTAGCAGTCGTTCCCCTCGTCGATGAACTCGGGTTCGAAGGGGAGGATCACCGTTGCTTCCAGAGCCGATCCCATACCTCACACCTTCGCGATTGAGACGGGGATGATCTTGATGCCGTACCCGGGGTGGACCTCGAAACTGATGATGTTTCCTGTTGTCTTTCGTGCGCCGCGGACCTTGACGACCTCGAGCATCATGACATACTTGCCGCCGACGAGTGCTTTCTTCATGAAGAGATGGGCGTCGCAGATCGAGCGGATCCGGACGAGGGAGTCCTCGACGAAGGCGTAGGTGTGCAGGGTGATCAGGATGGTCTTGCCGTGGTCGACGAGGTTCTTGCAGTTCGTGAAGAACGTGAGGACGGTATCCTGTTTGGCGTACTCGGTGAAGAGGGTGAGCGAGTCGATGACGATCACGTCTGCTCTGCTCTGCTCCATGTAGTGGATCATCCGTTCGAGCGTCCCCTGCATCTTCTCTTTTGTCCACTCGAACCCGACGACGTGCATGGGAAAGACCCGGAGGTAGCCCCAGGCGAAGTAGTCGGAGATATCAAGGCTCATCGACTCCATCTGGGAGAGGAAACTCTTGCTCGTGTTCTCGGTCGAGAAGAGG
>JALNXI010000079.1 GCA_023230425.1 Methanoculleus sp.
GATCCTTCGATGAAGTCAGCAGAGGTGGACACAGCAGAGGTTTTTCCTGAAAGTACAAGGATCTTGCGGTTTGATAATTAGGGGAAGGGGGTGAGCTCCTGCGAAAGGTGGGGTACGCGTGTCTGATCCTGGATTACACCCACTCTGCAGGATCGGATATGTTCGCAAGCGATATCGGTCGAACACCCTCTCACAAGGTCACGAAGTATCCTTTCTGCGATATGTTCGAACGAGATAGTACCCCAGCAAGAGCACGATCACGGCCCCCAGAACGTACCATAGGAGCACGGGTTCGTAGAACATGCTAAACGCATCCTCAGATCCGTGATACGTCACCGTATCCCCTATCTCGGGCTGTTCGAGCAACGTTTGCGGCACACTCCCTGCATCGTCAGGCGATGCCCCCCCGCCCGCCGAATCGGCCCGCACATCCCCACCCGGGGGCGCAGATGCAGTCGCTACACCGCTGCCGATCAGAACGAAGAGCAGCAGGGCAATGCAGATTAAACCATTCCAGCCGGTTTTACTCATGAATATTCACCTTTGATCTTTTTTCACCCACATCACAGAATAAACATCTGCCTACATTAACTGATAACTGACAAAACCTCCACACATCCAGTGGTCTGTCTGCAAGATCTGGAAAAAATGTTTTGGGGTTTTTCCCTCTATGAAACATGTATCACATCCGTTTGTGAATGCGACATAGATGGGCTGAGGATATAGCCAGCCGGAGCATAAAAGAGGTGATAACCGTCAGTGAAATAGTCACCGGATTCAGTCACCGATTTACTCCCCTCTGCCTTCAGGTTGTCAATTTGTTCATCGCTCTCCGTTACATAATCGATGACGGTACCCGTCTGACCATCGGGATCAAGTTTACACAGAGCACTGGTAATTTCACCATACGCCATCGGCAGATAGGGAGGAAACACAACCCAAGATTCGGATCGATAGTCAATATCCCTACCGCTGGCATCAATATCAGAGACATGGCGCATCAGTACCACAAGATCCCTCGTCCGAAGGCTGACAAGTTTAGTTTCTAGTTCAGATGCGTCTTGCTGTATGACCTGCACTTTGTCACCGATTTCCGGTGGATCTAGCCATATCATCTTCATATTATAGTACTCATTTTGCATCTCTACAGGCAACTCAGAGAATTTTACAGGTTCAACACTTGCATAAAACTCGCCCATCGAGATATCCTTGCCGCGCAGGTCATCAATTGTCCAATCGGTTTGTGCTTCCGCACTCACCGCCGGCACCACCACACTCACCAACATTATCGTCAGGAGCACAGAGAATGCCCGCATTCCAGTTTTTCCTTTCATGTAGTCTACCTCCGTAACGTTCTCGCCCGGAGGCGGACGGAGCATACATTCAAGTACGTAGAATGCGTACATCCCGTTGCCTCCGGGCATGCGGGGCCCGTCATCCGGGGCGTCAGACCTGAGGATGGGCGGCCCCCGCGCATCTCGGGATACCAATTCCGGTATCCACGATGGAGAAGTCAACGTTCCTCTATATACCTTTTCTGTGACACGCAGCTACACGTCGGGTCACCCACATCGATTCCGGGCCCAAAACCGCCGCAATGGGCCGGGAAGCGGGGCCCCTCAACCCGGCAACCATCCGTCGACCGGAATCCTGATACCAGAAACTGTCCAACATTCTGGACATATGTCTAAAATATTGGACATCCGGGAGGACCATCTCAGGGTTCTCTCCCTCTTCATCCGGGGCTACGACCGTGAGATGTACATCCGGGAGGTCTCCAGGTGCCTTCCGATCAGCCGGGGAACGGCCCAGACGACCCTTGAATACCTTGAGGCAAAGCAGGTCCTCCGTTCTGCTACCAGAGGCAGGACGCGGTTATTCTCCCTGCGGCGGGGCGATCATGCACGAGACTTCTGCACCCTGGCAGAGGTCTACCAGAGGATCTGTCTCCGGGAGGAGGAACCCTTCATCACCGGAGTTCTCAGCCGGATCATCCCCCTTATCGAGGGGTGTGGTGCAGTCTTCGGGAGCTACGCAGCAGGGACCGCTGACGAGGAGTCCGACCTCGACCTTTTCGTTGCCGGAGAATGCCGCGAGGAGGAGATCGAGAGAGTCGGGAAGACCTATGGCCTCAAGATTCACCTCACTGTCTATCCGTTGGATATCTTTAACCGTGACCTCCGTACGGATCCCTTTCTTCAGGAAGTGCTCCGGAACCATGTCCTGATCAAAGGCACCGAGCACTTCGTCGAGAAGGCGGTGGGATGATGGACCAGCTCGTATGGTGCGGCCGGATCAGGAACGGCATCTCCCTCGCCGCCCCGAACGAAAGCCTGGCGTCGGCATACCTGAAGAAGGCCGAAGAGGCTCTTGAGACAATGCAGACGATCACCGCTCACGACTGGAGAATAACGACCGCATACTACGCGATGTACTTCTCCCTCTACGCTGTCCTCACGCGAACCGGGATACGGTGCGAGAACCATTCCTGCACCATCCTGCTTATGGAACGGCTTCTCTCCGATCAGTTCACTCCTGCGGAGGCGGCACTCGTGGAAAAGGCAAGGGGAGCACGGGTCGATGCCCAGTACTACGTCTCGCGGGAGATCCCCGACCTCTTCTGCGACGAACTTATCCGGGCCGCTCCCCGGTTCCTGGTGAAATGCACGGGCATCGTCGACGGGATGAGCGAGAAGACCATCAGGGTCCTGAGGGAACGTCTGACGGAGGCGCTACGGGAGGATGGGTGAGAGAGCGGCGGACTCATGGCCGTTCCTGTCACTCCTCGCCGACCACCGATGCGGCGACCTTCGTTATTTCGTCCGCGGGGAGCCTTCCCGTCATACAGAAGGTGGCGTCGTTCCAGTCCCACCGGAGCAGCCAGAGGGAGCCTTCCGAGCGGTCGTCGTTCTGGTAGACCGCCCGACCCAGGATGCCGTTGCCCTGGACGATCCAATCTTTGTTCCCGGCGACCGTCGGGCCGGGGCACGGGGCGTCCGCGGACGAAAGCCTCGTGATCTGGAGGTCGCCGGCGGTGCTGGTGTAGGTGAGCGTGACGCTGCCGTCGAGGGAGCGGACGGCGTTTTCGAAGGTGTAGCCTTCGGGGAGGTAGGACGGTTCGGGAATATCGGGGCCGAAGACCTCACGGGCCTCGGCAAGCGTGCCCGCGTGTTCCGGTACGGTCTCCTCGGTGCCGGTGCAGCCGGAAGCGGCAAGGAGGCAGCAGAGCAGGAGAAGGGCAGGGAGAATATTCTTCATGATGGTTCCTCGGGATATCCGGTGCGGGAGAGGGGCGTGCTCCCCTGCAGGGGGCCGGCTCCGGCATCCACACCGGGAGACTTTCTCACCGGCCCTTATACCTTTTCTGTGCCGGGAAGCTATACGTCGGGTCTTTCAGGAGAGGCCGACCGCGGGCCACCGGAGATGCAGGCGGTGAACCCGGCGAGAGGTAGCTTCCCGGCACAGAAATCACTTATAGAGCGACGGCGAACCCTCCTCTCAGGAGGCCGGCCGCCTGGAACAAGGCATAACCATGAGACAACTATCAATACCGGAGGTTGCCGCCGTGCTCCTGATCGTCCTCGCCGGAACCGCGCCGGCGGCCGCCTTCGACGAGCCTGCAGCCGATCCCGTACGGATCGAGGAGATGACACGCGAATTCTGCACCTTCGAGCGTGCACTTGGATCGGAAGAGCGAACGGCGGCAGCGACCTATATCGCGGGGGCGATGGAGGAACGCGGGCTCTCGGTCAGCACCGGGAGATTTTCGTATGGCAACTGCTACTTCGACCCGCCGCTGGCCCTCTCCTCGAACATCATTGGTGTCAGGGAGGGGGCGAGCGACCGGATCGTCGTCGTCTCCGGGCACTATGACACCGCCGTCCCGGAGACCCCCGGCGCCGACGATAACGCCGCGGGCGTAGCGACGATGCTCGAGGTCGCCAGGATCCTCAACGAAACCCCGCTGAACAGTACGGTATACTTCATCGCCTTCGGCGGCGAGGAGACCGGACTTGACGGGAGCAGGCGGTGGCTCTCCGACAACCCGGACCTCCACGACCGGATCGTCGCGGCGATAAACCTCGACTGCATCGCCTCCGGAGACCGGCTGCTCGCGACGACGCTCCCTCAGCACCGGTGGATCCTTGGCGCTCTCCCGCCGTCGGCGTGTATCGAGGAGACGCCGGCGCGGCTGCTCGACGCTGCACGGGGGGACGAACACGCCTTCCGTGCCGCGGGGATACCGGTGCTCCGGCTCTACGAGCGCGACAGTTATGCGATCACCCATACCCCCGACGACCGGCCGGAGAAGCTCAACTACACCCTTGCCGCGGAGTGCGCACGGATCGTCGCCGGGACGATTGTGGGGATTGACGCGGCCGGTGACGCGCCGGAGATCGATCTCTCGGTCGAGAACGGAACGGTCGTCTTCAGAACCCCGGGCGACGCACCGATCGAGGTGATCGTCGACGGCACCAGCCTCGGGGTGCTCCCGTCCGGGTCGGTCAGCCTCCCGGGAGGGTTCCACGTCGTGCAGGCGGTCACCTACGGCCCTACCGGGACGAGAGCGGTTGCGACGGCCACGGGGGAGGGGGTGGAGATCGTGCCGCCGGCGGTATCCGGGAGCGTCGTCACCATCCCCTGGGGGGACGGGGCCGGACCGGACGAAGGGCCTCCAGTCCTATTCACCTTTGCGGCCGTCCCGCTCTCTTACCGCCTCGACCGGCCTGAAGAGGTTGTCCGGGTTGACGCTTACTTTGACGGGATTCTGATCCGGGATCTTGAGGACGGCCAGGCGGTCATCCCGGTCCCGGGGCCGCACTCCTTCACGGTCGTGGCCTATGGAGCCGACTGCTCGATCCTCGGGACCGACCGGGCCGACTTCTCTATATCGAGCTACGGGATGGTCGAACTCGACGGGGGAATTTTGCAGGTCGATGAGACCGGCGGGGTTACCTGCTCGGCATCGGCCCGAACCTACACCCGCACCTACACTCCCGGCGAGCGCTACCGTATCGTGGTGGGGTGCGACTACCGGGACACCGCGGATGCGTTCCTGCGGGCGGCGGAGTTCCGGGTGGATGGTCCCGGGGACAGGAAGTCCGACCGCCGCTTCTTTGACGTGCCGGTCCTCAACGACTCCCGGCGAGAGGAGATCAGGTTCTGGCTGGAGCCGGAGGGACCCGGGGTCTATCAGTGGACCATCTCCTGCAGCGAGGGGGACAGAGGTGGCGCAAAGACCGGGCGCCTCGTCCTCCGGTGAACCAGGCGGCCCGAGAAAGCCGACAAAGGACCGCTCCGAAACCCGGATAGGCCCTCTCTTGCCCGCCGTGCCCCATGCCCCCCAACCCCAAACAGAACCGTAAAGGGGTACCAGCACCCACACTGGTGAACCGGACGGAGCGGAACTCCCATGAACGGCACGATCACGGATTTCCTGATAGTTGCGGACCAGATCTTCATCCTGGTCCTCCTGATCGCCGCCGGCTACGTCGCCGTCACCACAAAGATCGTCGACCCCCGGGCCACCCGGGGGCTCTCCGGGCTCCTCATCAACATCACCATCCCGGCGCTGATCGTCGCCTCGATGCAGGTGCCCTTCACCCCAGAACGCCTCGCCGGGGCCGAGACCCTGATCTTCGCGACCGGCGCCCTCTACATCTTCTCGTTCGCCCTCGCCTGGGCGGTCTCCAAAGCCATGCGGGTCCCGGCCGCCGAGGAAGGCGTCCTCCAGTTCGCCATCGTCTTCGGGAACGTGGGGTTCATGGGATTCCCGGTCGCCCTGACGCTCTTCGGGGAGGACTCCCTCTTTTACGTCGCCATCTTCAACCTCTTCTTCAACGTCCTCGTCTTCTCGGTCGGGATCATGATGCTCACCGAAGGAAGGGGGAAGGGGTTCGATCCGCGACTCCTCGCGAACCCCGGGATCGCGGCCTCCATTGTCGGGCTCGCCCTCTTCCTCGGCTCGGTAGAGATCCCGGGGCCGTTCATCGACTCGATCGAACTCCTCGGCGGGGTGACCACGCCGCTTGCGATGATCATCGTCGGGGCGATGCTCGCGACGTTCCCGGCGCGGGAGATGGTCGGGAACTGGCGGATATGGGTCGCAAGTGCCGTCCTCCTCCTCGCGGTTCCGGTGGCCTACTGCTACCTCTTCGCCCCGATCTTTGCCGACCCCTACATCAACGGGATCATGATCACGATGGCCGCGATGCCCGCCGCCGCGAACACCGTCATCTTCGCGGAGCAGTACGGCGCCGATTCCCGGCTCGCATCGCAGATCGTCTTCGTCTCAACGATCGGATCGCTCGTCACCATCCCGCTGATCACGACGGTGCTGCTGTAAGAGCAGAGGAGGGGTTCTGGAGATCTACCCCGGTGCAGGGTTTGTCTATCAGAAAGAGATTCCCCCTGCGATAACCCGGTATTCGGCCGGAACCGGGACGAATCCGGACGCTGTACACGGGATGGTCGTGTTCACCGTTGTCGTCCAGGTATTCTCTCTTATCAAACGTTTCGTGCCCCCTTCTCCCCGGTACTCGAGATTGAACGTGACCGGGGCTGCACCCTCCGGCGGCGGAACGAAACCATCGAGGAAGACGGCCGTGGTGTAGGCGCCGCTCGAAACCCGGGTGAATTCAGCGACGCTCATGTTATCGGGTGTCGCAAGCACGGGCACGAGCAGCCGCGGCTCCCTCTTCGTCTCCCACGCGGTCAGGTTGGTAGGCCGCTGATGCAGGGGCAAGCGTTGCGGTTCGTCTTCCGTCTGCAACTCCTCAAACGATATGGAGATATCGGGCGCGTATCCCCCCGTCGTCGTGAACGCGAGCATCTTCCCGTATGGCGTCTCCCGGATCTCTGCCTGCCACCCGGCGACCCGGCCGCCGGAGAACGTCCCCTCCGGGATCACCAGATCACCCATTGCGTTCGCCGGGAGCGGGACCATGACCGTGGCGGTGTTGTTCACGGCAAGATCAGACAGGCCGGTGATCTCGATCGCATAGAAGTTGCCCGGCAGAACGGTCTCGGAGAACGCAGGAGCAAAGAGGAACAGGAAGACAACCACGGCAAGAACGACAGTGATCGCCTTGAGAATATAATCGACCTTCATACGGACCTCGCGACGTACTGCCGGGCATCGAACCCGGGTGTAGACTGCACATGACCGGATATTGGTATCTACGGGTGAGAGGTCAACGTGCTTCTATAAACCTTTTCTGTGACGTCCGTCTACACATCAAGCCTCAGGACGGGCTCCGGGTGAGAGGTCGGCCATCACGGCTCCCGCCCTACCACGCCACCGCCCGGAGGGTTGCAAGAAGAAAGACCAGCCCCCCGAGGCCGGTGTTGACGTAAGGGAGGTACCAGTAGACCCGGTCGATGGAGAGGCCTTCCCGGAGGAGGAGGGCAAGGGGGATGGTCGGGTAGACCAGGACGAGCAGGCTCACCGGGTTGAAGTCGGCAAGCCCGATGACGAGGGCGGCAAGCCCCGACCAGAATACCAGGCAGAGGAGGAGCGAGCGCCGTTCCCGGAGGACGACGGCCGTCGTCGTCATCCCCGCGGCCTCGTCGCAGCCGATGTCGGGGATCGCGGAGAAGAGGTGCATCGCGGCGATGTGGAGGTAGCCGGCGAGGACGAGAGCGAGCGGCGGGAGGGCGCCGCCTGCGAGGTAGTAGCCCAGGATCCCCGGGACCACGTAGAGCATGTTCGAGGAGAAGTCAAGGACCGGGACCTCCTTGAACCGGAGCGGCGGAGCGCTGTAAAAGTAGGAGAGGAAGAGGAAGGAGAGCAACAGCGCCTGCCCGACGGTGTCGAGGACGAAGAGAAGCGCGAGACTGATGCCAGCCGCAAGGCCGAGGAGGAGGAGGAGGTCCCGGCCGTCCGCCTCGTTGAGACGGTACTCCTTCACATCCTTCTTGGGGTTGAACCGGTCGGTCTCCTGGTCCCACCAGTCGTTCACCCCGTAGATGAAGAGGTTTGCCGGGAGGAAGAAGTAGAAGAGGAAGAGGACGTACGCGGGGTCGAAGAAGGCCAACCAGGAGTCCATCCCGAGGGCGTAGCCCACCACGTAGGTCCCGCCGGTGTAGATCCAGAACCGGAACCGCGATACCCGCCAGGCAAGCGAGAGGAGTCGCGGTGCCACGGACCTTCACGCCTTTAAGGTGTTTGCGGCGGCGCCGGAGACGATCCGCATCACCGACGGCTTCACCTTCCGCCGGTGGACGACGGCCGGGTCGCGTTCTATCGTCCGGGCCGTCCAGCGGTACATGTCCGATGCGGTCCTGATCGGGATCCAGTAGCGCCGGGGGATGTACCGAAACCCGGCCTCCGCCTGCTCCTGCCACTCCCGGTACCGCTGAAGCTGGAACCGGACAAACGCCGCAAACCCCCCGGGGTCCCGGGAGGCGGAGGCCGTCGAGAGATCATCGAGTCCGAACCGGTCCATCTCGTCTTGGGGGAAATAGGTCCGGCCCAGGGTGAGGTCTTCTGCGATGTCGCGGATAAAGTTGACATACTGCATCGCCCGGCCCAGGTTCCGTGCTGCAGTGTGCGATTCCGGCGGGAGATCGAGGATCCCGGCCATCATCAGCCCGATCACCTCGGACGAGCCGTAGAGGTAACCCTCCAGGTCACCAATCGTCCGGTAGGAGGCGATGGTGATGTCCCTCTCCATGGAACGGAGGAACGCCTCCGTCCACCCCGGATCGAAACCCTTGCGCCCTGCAAGTTCGACAAACGAATCGACCACCACGTCCCCCGTTGCCTC
>JALNXI010000080.1 GCA_023230425.1 Methanoculleus sp.
AGGGCGGGTCCGGGCCCGCCGGCTCTTCAACAACAACCTCGGGTCTATCGAGGCGCTCCGCGCGGCCGGACCGGAGAAGGTCGGGAAGGTTCTCGGGCAGGGGATCGCCGCCCGGATATTCGAACAACTCGAAGGCGTGCGGGACGAGGTCGGGGAGGTCGCCGAGGAGCAGGCGACCCTCTCCCGATTCGGGTGAGCAAAAAATGGCAGAAGCAGCGTGCGATATCTACCCGGCGGTCTTTACGGTCGATGAGAACGTCGTTTTCCTCCGGAAGGTCCGCCGGATCGCGGGCATTTGCGGGACCCACATCATCCTCTTCGACGCCGACCGCCTGGCAGGCCGCGATCATGTGGAAGCGGCGCTCCGGCACGCCTGGCGGTCGTGGGCCAGCGGCGAGCCGATCGCGAACTCGATCGAGATGGAAGCGCTCCTCTACGCTGCGGGAACCCGACAGTGCCAGGTGGCCGCGTCCTTCGGGATTCATCCGGGGGAGAACCGGGCCTACATCGCCGTCTGCCCCCCGGCACCGGGAGTCCGGGACCGCCTTGCCGATCTCGTGACGTTCATCGAGGAGGACCGGGAGGAGGCAATCGATCCCGCGAAGCGGGCGCGTCTCGCGGACCTCTTCGGTATCACACCTGAAGAGGTCGCGGTGGTGGGCGAGGCGCGGTTCCGCGACCTGGTGCTCGAGCGGGTGGCGCTCCTCGACGTCTACCGCTGACCCGACGACGCGTGGGTGAGAATGTGCCGGATCTCGGGGATGATGATCTCCCGGGCGGCGAGCGTGACCGCCTTCGTGGAGCCCGGGATACAGAAGACCGCCCGACCACCGATGACACCGGCGATCGCCCGCGAGAGGATCGCAGCGGTCCCGATCTCCTCGTAACTCTTCAGCCGGAAGAGTTCGCCGAACCCGTCGATCTTCTTCTCGAGCAGCGGCGCGACCGCCTCGATGGTCACGTCGTCGGGCGTGAGCCCGGTACCCCCGGTGATGATGACGCAGGTTGCACGTGAAAGGGCAACATAGACCTCGGTGCGGATCCGCGCGAGATCGTCGGGTACCACAACGTAGTGGGTCACCTCGATGCCGGCGGCGGAAAGGAGGTCGATGAGCGCCTTACCGCTGGTATCGGTCTCGGATCTCCGGCTCGATGAGACGGTGATGACGGCACCGGTCACGGTGAGGGATTTAAGATGACTACTCTCCATAGGATCTTCCAGTACTCCTGTACCGCGTATTTTACTTCTTTGTATCCCCCGGTTGGAGGAGTTCAATCCCCAACCCCTTTGTTTCGACTGGAACTCCGGAGGCCTCTCCGGGGCTGGAAGGGGTGATCGACACGGCGAAGAGGAGGGGCGCCGGATCCCTGGCTGATCGATCGGAGGCCATTGGGGATGGATGAGAGGGATCCAGAACGGTAAGAGACCGGGTTCGGTGGAGGAAGAAGAGAGATCCGGGATGGCGAGAGAGGGGATCCAGCCGGAATAACCGATCTCATCCATGAGACGATCCTCTCATCCATCAGGGGAGCAACCTGGTGCCCGGGGGAGATATGATCCGGTTCACCGGGGTAGTGAGTCCCGCTATCCTGTGTTCTCTTCATGCCGTACCCTCCTCTTCCCACTTCCTGTTCTCTTCTCTCCTCACTTTGTACTCCTCCTCTCCAGCTCCCTGTTCTCTTCTCTCCTCACTCTGTATCCCTCTTCTCCAACTCTGTGCTCTTCATTCATCATCCTGTACTCTTCCTTCTTCATCCAGTACTGCTGCAATAGAATTACAATAGAATTATATGTCTTGAGTTGCAGAGGTACACATGACTATTATCATCACCTTTGATTGAATGATACACCCTGTGTATCATCATCACTCTCCACACGAAACAAAGGGGTGGGGGTGATCCCCGGATCCCCTTCCCTGAGATCATTACCGTCCTGCCCAGCCATCCCAATTTCACCAGCAACCTATCAAGCAGTTCACCGGTATTCCGCCGACAACCGACCGGTCCTGAGTTCCACTGGAAACGAAGGGGTTATCAATCCTGGAAACGATCATATTAAGGGTTCACGACACGAAAATCTCCTGTCCTGGCAACCCCCTCCGGTGACACCATGTCGGACGATAAGACCAACCCAATGGGACTATTCAAAAAATACCTGACCAACAGGCGTATATTTAAGAACAGGGAAGTGCTGCGTCACAGCTATCGTCCCCATATTCTTCCTCACCGGAAACCGCAGATCGATGAGCTCGCCTCCATCCTCGCGCCTGCTCTCAACAACGAGACACCGTCAAACATCCTCATCTACGGCAAGACCGGGACAGGGAAGACGGCCTCGGTCCGGTATGTCGGGACGGAACTCGAGAACGCGAGCGCTCTCGCCGGGACAAAATGCAGGATCGTCCACCTCAACTGTGAGGTGATCGATACCCAGTACCGGGTCCTCGCCCAGATAGCGAACTGCCTCGACGACGCCGACCAGCACCCGAGCGACAGCCCCCGGAGCATCATCCCGATGACCGGGTGGCCGACCGACCAGGTCTACATGGAGCTGAAGAACCAGCTCGAGAGCAGCGGCGGGGTCATGGTTATCATCCTCGACGAGATCGACAAACTCGTCAAGAAGAGCGGTGACGACACCCTCTACAACCTCACCCGGATCAACTCCGATCTGAAGTTCGCAAAGGTCAGCATCATAGGGATCTCAAACGACCTCCGGTTCACCGACTTCCTGGACCCCCGGGTCCTCTCCTCGCTCTCCGAGGAGGAGATCGTCTTCCCCCCCTACAACGCCCCGCAGCTCTGCGACATTCTCCAGCAGAGGGCCGATATGGCGTTCGTCGAGGGGGCGCTCGACGAGGCGGTCATCCCGCTCTGTGCGGCACTCGCGGCACAGGAGCACGGTGACGCCCGGCGGGCCCTTGACCTCCTCCGGGTCTCGGGGGAGCTCGCAGACCGCGAGAACGCCGCGGGCGTGGGTGAGAAGCATGTTCGTATGGCCCAGGAGAAGATCGAGACCGACAGCATGGTGGAGTGCGTCTCCACCCTCCCGACCCAGAGCAAGGCAGTCCTCTACGCGATGCTGATCCTCGAACAGATGGGAAAACGGATCTTCACGAGCGGCGAGGTGACGGTGGTCTACCAGGAGATCGCCCGGATCATCGACCTCGACGTCCTGACGCACCGCCGGATCACGGACCTCATCTCCGAACTCAACATGCTCGGCGTCATCAACACCCGGGTTGTCTCGCGGGGTCGCTACGGCCGGACGAAGGAGATGTGGTTCGACGCAACGACGAGTAAGATCGAAGAGGTCGTCACGCGTGACCCAAGGCTCGTCGACCAGAGGCTCAAAGAACTCGACATCAATCGCTTAAGAGCAATGTTCAGGTGAAACTATGGATGAAAAGGACCGTATCCTTCTCCAGGAGTTGGAGGAGAACTGCCGTACCCCGGTGAGCGAACTCGCGGTGCTGGCCGAAGTGAGTGAGCAGGATGCACAAGATCGGATCGGCCGGCTGGAAGCGGCTGGCGTCATCCGCCGCTATGGAGCGGTCGTCGACTGGGAACGGTCCGGCGACGGCAACGTCGCCGCGGTGATCGAACTGAAGGTCTCGCCCGAACGGGACTTCGGCTACGACCGGATCGCAGAGCGGATCGCCCGGTTCCCGCAGGTCCGGTCGCTCCGGCTGATGACCGGGACCTATGACCTCCAGCTGCTGGTGGCCGGGTCGAGCATGCACGAGATCGCCCGGTTTGTAGCCGAGCAGATCGCCCCGATGGACCGGATTCGGGAGACGGCGACGCATATCATCATGAAGACCTACAAGGAGAACGGCACCACCTTCGCCGGGCGCGAAGAGGTTGAGCGTCTCCCCTACTCGTTCTGAGGTGCGGCGCATGAGGGATTTCGTCTCGGCACGGGCCCGCGCCATACCCCCTTCGGGTATCCGGAGGTTCTTTGATATCGCCCAGACTATGGAGGACGTCATATCCCTGGGTGTCGGCGAACCGGACTTCGTGACCCCCTGGTGCGTCTGTGAGGCGTCTATCTACTCCATTGAGCAGGGATCGACCGCCTATACCTCGAACAAGGGGACACCCCAGCTCCGGGGCGCCATCAGCCGCTACCTCGATACCCGGTTCGGGGTCGGCTACGACCCCGATGAGGAGATCATCGTGACCTGCGGCGTCTCGGAAGCGGCTGATATCGCCATCCGGGCCGTCGTGGACCCGGGTGACGAAGTGCTGATCGCCGAGCCCTGCTACGTCTCCTATACTCCCTGTGTCTCCCTCACCGGCGGGATCCCGGTGACCGTCCCCTGCCGGGCGGAGGATGAGTTCCGGCTGACGGCCGATGCGCTCATGGAACGTATCACCCCGCGGACGAAGGCCCTGATAGCGAACTTTCCGAACAACCCCACCGGCGGGGTGATGCAGGAGGCGGACTGGCGCGCTGTCGCCGACGTCCTGGTCGACCACGACCTCCTCCTCATCAGCGACGAGGTCTACGCCGAGCTCACCTACGACGGCGACCACTTCGCGCCGGCGACGATCCCCGAACTCCGCGACCGGACGATCACCTTAAACGGGTTCTCGAAGGCCTTCGCCATGACCGGGTGGCGGATCGGCTACCTCTGCGCCCCGCCGGCGATCACAGCGGCGGCCCTGAAGATCCACCAGTACGTCGCGCTCTGTGCCCCCGTCATGGGGCAGGTTGCGGCCTACGAGGCGCTCCGGATCGGGGAAGCGGAGAAGGATGCCATGGTCCGGGAGTACCGGCTCCGGCGGAACCTCTTCGTCGACGGATTGAACAAACTTGGTCTTACCTGCCATCTTCCGAAGGGTGCGTTCTACGCCTTCCCCTCGGTGGAGAGCACCGGCATGACCGATACCGAGTTTGCCGAGTCACTCCTCCGCGAGCAGCATGTGGCGGTCGTCCCGGGAAGTGTCCTCGGGCCGTCAGGTGCCGGGCATGTGCGGTGCGCCTACGCGGTCTCGCGGGACGATCTCAAAGAGGCGCTCTCCCGGATGGGCGCCTTCCTGGAGTCGGCGAAATAGGAACACCTCCGTACGCGTCCCCGGACAGAATCAAAACTTTTTTATCCGGCACCCCTGCCTGGGCAGTCGTCGGTCTGGTGTCCGACAGAAGAATGACGGGCAGGGAACCCCTTTATTTCCACTGGAGATGTGGATTTATTCGGGGATTCCGGGTGCCCGGGATCTCGTCGCGCCCATACCGGGGTACGCATCCCTTCCCCCAAACCCCGGGCAGATCGTCGGGTTCGCATCCGCGCTCCGGCAATAAATTCCGATTACAGATCAGCATGCCGTTCCCGGCAAAAACTCAACACGATGGCCTTGAATTTCCAGGAAATGAAGTTTCCAGTGGAAATGAAGGGGTCCTGATCCTGATGTCAACCGTGCCTTAGACGATCTGCGGCCGCGAAGGTTGATATACGATGGCCTTCCACCGCCGGAAACGCGGGATATCCGCATATGGTGAAGAAATGGCGGAGAGACCTGCCCGGGCGCTCCGCGCCCTACAGGAGATCCGTCCTGTTATAGAGGATACTTTCTGTTGCCCGCGTTCCGAGAAACCCCGGTCTGGCGCCCGCTCCCCGGGGCGCGGAACGGCATGGAGCGAGCGGGGCAGGGACCGGTAGAACCCGGTTGCCTTTAAGCCGGATGGTTGTTCTCCCGGTATCACATTGTAACGTTTATCAGCATGTATCACTCCATCCTACTTGATAGAACAATGAGTTGTACTATTATCGTCGGCGGATTCTTTGGTGACGAGGGCAAGGGAAAGATCGTAGCCCACATCGCTCACCAGGATAGACCATCCATCATCTCCCGGGGCGGCGTCGGCCCGAACGCAGGGCACACTGTCTGTATCGGAGATAAAGAGTACGGTGTCAGGATGGTCCCCTCGGGGTTCGTCTACCCGGAAGCGGCCCTCATGATCGGGAGCGGCGTGCTCGTCGACCCCCGGGTCTTCCTGCGGGAGGTTGACCTGCTCGGTGTCCGGGACAGGACCTTTGTCGACGGGCGTTGCGGTGTCATCGAAGAGGAACATATCGCCCGGGACAGGGCGAGCGAGCATCTCAGGGATAAGATCGGAAGCACCGGAACCGGGTGCGGCCCGGCCAACTCAGATCGCGTCCTCCGGACATCCCGGCAGGCAAAAGATGTCCCGGAGCTGGCGGACTACATCACCGATGTGGCAGAGGACGTCAATTGCGCCCTGGATGAGGATAAGGTGGTGCTCCTTGAGGGGACCCAGGGCTTCGGCATATCGCTCTACTTCGGGACCTACCCCTACGTGACCAGCAAGGACACGTCCGCCTCGCAGATCGCTGCTGATAACGGCGTCGGCCCGACCCGGATCGACGACGTCATCGTCGTCTTCAAGGCCTACCCGACCCGGGTCGGTGAGGGTCCTTTTGCAACCGAGATGCCGATGGAGCGGTCGCATGAGCTCGGTATCGAGGAGTTCGGCACCGTCACCCGTCGCCAGCGCCGCATCGGCACCTGGGACGGGAAGATGGCTCGCTACTCAGCGATGATCAACGGGTGCACCCAGGCGGCGATCACCGGCATCGACCGGATCGACCCGGCCTGTTTCGGCGCGACGGACTACGACCGGCTGACCGTGAAGGCGAAGGACTTCATCGCGCAGGCCGAGAAGGATATCGGCAAGCCCGTCACCCTGATCTCGACGGGCCCCGAGATGTCCCAGATCATCGACCTTCGGGGCGAGTTATGAGGCGGGATCTCGTTGAGATCCTCTGCTGCCCGGCCTGCAAGGGCGTTCTCCTGCTGACCGTGACCGAAGAGAATGGCGGAGAGGTGCTGGAGGGCACCCTCCGGTGCGCGGCCTGCCGCGTCGACTACCCCATCAGTGAAGGCATCCCGAACCTCCTCCCGCAGACGGTCTGTGAGGGCTGATATCGCCGATGTCGGAGATTCATCTCAACCGCCGGGGGATCAACGCTATCGAGGTTCCGGGTGAGGTGGAGACGACGCCGGGGAGCGTCATCGCCCTCCATATCATCAACCACGGCTCCCCACTCCATATCTCCCTCGCCTCGACGAGCTCCTCGACCTTCACCGACTTTTTCCACGAGAACCTCTACGTGGACCGGAGTGAGGAGTTCCACATACCCATCCGGGAGGGCGCCTACCCCGGGGTCTTTTCCGTTGAGGTCATCGCCGGGTACGGCGCCCGAAGGGCACAGTTCCGGGTCGTCGTCAGGGAGCGGGCGGCACCGGAACCCGAGCCGGAACCGGCCTCCACGACGGCACCCTTCCAGACGGTGTCGCTCCCATGGCGCCCTTATGTTCCGGTTCTCGCTCTCGGCGCCGCCGCTCTGGTGCTCTACGGGCTCTGGCTCGCTTACCGGATTGATCTCTTAAACGCCGCTGCGTTTGCGGTGCTGCTCATCGGGGTCATCCTCGCATGGCTGCGGCAGCGGTCGTAGTCGCCGCGTCGCTGCTCGTGGACCGGCTGGTCGGCGACCCGCACTCCCGGTACCATCCGGTTGCGGTCCTCGGCCGGTTCGTCGGGTGGTGGGGAGTTCCGGACCGCTATCCGGCCCGCATCCAGCGGGCGGCCGGGGTCACGGGGACCGTCGCGACCGTGGCGCTCTTCGCCGCCCCGTTCGTCCTCGTCCAGTTCGCCGCTCCCTGGTATCTCTATCTCCTCCTCGCGCCCTTCCTCCTCAAGGCCTGCCTGGCCTGGCGGGCGCTTGAGGAGCATACCGCCGCCGTGGTGCAAGCGCTCGGGGACGGCGGCATCGATGCGGGTCGCTCACAGGTCGGGATGATGGTGAGCCGGGATACGGCGCGCCTCGAGCGTGAGCACGTCCTCTCGGCCGCCTACGAATCGATGACCGAGAACCTGGTGGACAGCATCATATCCCCGCTCTTCTACTTCGGGGTCTTCGGCCTCGCAGGGGCGGCGGCCTTCCGGGCGGTCAACACGATGGACGCGATGCTCGGCTACCGGGACGAGCGGCTCCGGATCGGGTGGTTTCCGGCCCGCGCCGACGACGTCGCAAACATCATCCCGGCCCGGATCACCGGCATCATCCTGCTCGCCTACTTCGCCGCGAGGGGCCGGTTTGCCCCGGCGTATGCGGCGCTCCGCCGGGATGCAAAGAAGCGCCCCGGGTTCAACGGCGGGATTCCGATGGCCGTCATCGCCGGGGGCGTCGGTGTCAGGCTCGAGAAGCCTGGTGTCTACATGATCGGGGACCCGGAGCGGACGCTTGCGGAGGCGGGCGCCGAGGTTGTCCGTGCTGTCCGGGCAGCGACGATCATATTTGCGATCCTGGAGATCGCCGCACTATTTTTATTGGGGTCCATGAGCTATACATAGAAGTAATGAAACTCGAGGAACTGAGATTTGGCACCGAGCTGATCAAGCGCGGCTTTGCGTCGATGCAGAAGGGCGGCGTCATCATGGACGTTGTCAACGCAGAGCAGGCGCAGCTCGCCGAAGAGGCCGGTGCCGTCGCCGTCATGGCGCTTGAGAGAGTCCCTGCCGATATCAGAGCGGTCGGGGGCGTGGCCCGCATGGCCGACCCGC
>JALNXI010000081.1 GCA_023230425.1 Methanoculleus sp.
CCGATAATGGAAATCTTCTCCCCAGGTTATTGTTTGTCATGAACGCGGGTTGGTGCGCAACGTAATTCGGTCGGATCCTCTGAGATCAATTATCAGGTATATGCTGGAGCACTACCGGCATGGGCATATTCTGCAAAAAGCCCCCGAAGGTCCCATCCCGGCTATCGAACTGTATTGCCCGAATCGGCGAATTCTCTGCTGTTCCAGTGGTCATAACAATATTTTTATAATATTTATCCTATGCACCCGCCGTCACGGGAGGTGACATGAATGGTAGAGGCGAGGTTTAAGGCGAACCCGGCGATGGTTGAGAAGTACCTGGCCGGGGTAGATTACCCGGCGAATAGGCAGGACCTGATCAAGCGGGCAAGGATGAACAATGCGGACAGCGATGTCATGGAGACTCTCGACAGCCTGCCCGACCAGACCTACCACTCGCCGATAGACGTCAGCAAGGCGATGGCCGGGTCGGAGATTGGGTCAACCCGGAGATCCCCGCCCGGTGAAGGGGCCGGCCGTGAGACCGAACGGGAGGAGACACGGGAGCCGCCTGCACGGGGCGGCGGGGAGGCATCGGCCGTCAGCCCGGCTGAAGTGCAGAGGTACCTCCGCGGCATGCACTACCCCGCGGGCAAAAGCGAGGTCATCAGCCAGGCGCAGAAGAACAACGCGCCGGGTGATGTGCTCGATATCCTGGAGAGGATCCGGGACCGGGAGTTCCGTTCCGCCGCCGACGTGAGCAAGGCCCTCGGCGAGGCTATGTAGGCGACAGACCTGCACCGGAGACAGCATCCTGTGCCGGCCAATAGCGTGGTATAACCCGGGGGATCGGTAGTATGACTGGAGAGAAGAAAGGGGCAAGACGTGGTCTCGCATCTGCAGACGAAGCGACCCGGAAACGCGTCGCGAGGACTGGCGGGATGGCGGCGCACACAGAACGGGGACTCCAGGCTGCTTCCCGCGAGACCCGCCGCCGGGTCGCGAGAGCCGGCGGCAGGGCTCCGCACGAGGCGAGGGGGCTCCAGGCTGCGAGTGTTGAGACCCGGAAGCGCGTGGCACGGGCAGGCGGGAGATCCCCGCATGAGGAGCGGGGACTCCAGGCAGCATCCGGGGAGACCCGTCAGCGGGTCTCCCGCAAAGGCGGCCGGTCGTCAGCCGGTGAGGAATCCTCCCCATAGGCCGGAAGGCTCCCGGTGCTTCACATCCCCGGGAATACTGCTCTTCCGACGTGGGGGACCTCAATCGAGCTCTTCCCCGGCCTTCCCCTGCACCTGCGGCTCCCAGGCCGGCGTCCGGGGTTTCGCTGCTGCCGGTGTCCGGGCATACTCCGTCCCGGCGCCCTTCAGGAGAGACGGGTAATACCGGGCGAAGTACTCTTTCACCATCCGGCGGGACGAGAACCGGGGGCCGTTGCTCTTGATCGACTCCTTCATCATCTTCACCCAGCCGTGGGGGACGTCGTCGATGGAGCGGTTGTAGTAGAGCGGGACGACCTCTTTCTCCAGGAGGTCGTAGATCGCCGCAGCATCGGTGCCGTCCCTTCCCTCGCAGGCGGCTGTCTCGCTCCCGAACGCCCAGCCGTTTCTGCCGTTGTACCCTTCGGTCCACCAGCCGTCCAGGATGGAGAGGTTCAGCACCCCGTTCAGCGACGCTTTCATGCCGCTCGTGCCGCTCGCCTCCATCGGGGGCAGCGGGTTGTTCAGCCAGACGTCGACGCCATGCACCAGGTACTGGGCCACCTTCTCGTTGTAGTCCTCAACAAAGGCGACCCGTCCCCCGAACCCGGGCTGCTGCGTGTAGCGGTAGATCTGCTGGAGCACCCGCTTTCCCTCGTTATCCGCGGGGTGGGCCTTGCCGGCGAAGATGATCTGGACGGGATACCACCGGTTATTCAGGATGCGTTTTAACCGCTCCATATCCTCGAAGATGAGATGTGCCCGCTTGTAGGTCGAGAACCGCCGGGCAAACCCGATCGTCAGGACTGAGGGGTTGAGGAACGCCCCCCCGGCCGCCGGACCCGGTCGGCCACCGGGGTGCTGCTCCGCCCACTTGATCCGCTCCTGCTCCCGGATCCGGTTGAAGAGTTTCGCCTTCAGCCAGGTGTGGAGGTGCCAGAGTTCGGCATCGGGTATCTCGTCGATGAGTTCCCATATCGCCGGGTCGTCATGCTCCGCGAGCCAGTTCGGACAGGTCGGCCCGATCTGCCGGTCGTAGAGGTCCCGCATCCGGTGGTTCAGCCAGGTCGGCACATGGACGCCGTTGGTGACGTAGTCGATGGGCACCGTCGCTTCGGGAGTCCCGGGCCACAGGCACTTCCACATCTGCCGGGTGACGCTCCCGTGCGTGCGTGAGACGCCGTTGTGGTGCGCCGACGCGCGCAGGGCGAACGCAGTCATGTTGAAGCCCGCGCCCGGGAGCTGCGGGTGGACACCGAGCTGCAGGAACTCCGTCCGGTCGATGCCGAGCGCCGGGTAGTAGGCCTGGAAGTAGCGGTCGATGAGGTCGACAGGGAAGACATCGTGTCCTGCGGGGACGGGGGTATGCGAGGTGAAGACGGATGTCGCCCGAACCTGCTCAAGCGCCGCATCGAAGTTCATCCCCCGCTCGACCCGCTCCCGGATCCGCTCAAGCAGCGCAAACGCCGGGTGCCCCTCGTTCAGGTGCACCGCCGCGTACTCGATGCCGAGCGCGTGGAGCACTTTTCGTCCGCCGATGCCGAGCACGATCTCCTGCCGGAGGCGCTGCTCCAGGTCGCCCGTGTAGAGCCGGGAGGATATGCCCCGATTCCGGGGGTCGTTGCAGGCGATATCCGTATCCAGGAGGTAAAGCGGTATCCTGCCGACCAGGACCTTCCAGACAGCGACGTAGATGGGCGGGTCGATATGCGGGACCCGGACCACCAGATCTTCGCCGGCCGAATCAAGCACTCGGATGATGGGCGCCGCATCGTGGTCGAGGGGCTCGGTGATGTCCTCCTGCCACCCGTCGGGGTTGATCTGCTGGTGCAGGTAGCCCTGCGAGTACATGAATCCGACGGCGACCATCGGGAGACCAAGGTCGCTCGCCTCTTTTAAGTGGTCGCCGGCGAGGAATCCGAGCCCGCCCGCATAGATGGGGAGCGAGTGGTGGAGCCCGTATTCCGCCGAGAAGTAGGCGATCGTCAGTGAACTGCGGTCGAGGTACTGTGCAGAGAACCAGGTCCCGGTGGCGTTCATGTACTTCCCGAACCGGCGCATGACGATGTCGTAGCGGCGGAGGTAGGCAGGGTTCTCCGCTGCCCGTTTCAGGAACTCGATCGGTATCTCGCGGAGCATCCGGACCGGGTTATGGATGCTCTCCTTCCATGCCTGCGGGTTCACCTGTTTGAAGAGTGTCCGGGCCTCCGGATTCCAGCTCCACCAGAGGTTGTACGCGAGGTCGACGAGTCCTGAGATCCGCTCCGGGATGTGATCAAACTGATTGCGTATGGAGTCCTCCATAAAATCTGCCCCTTTCGAATGGTGTACTGTCCGTATTTATTATTATATATGTCTACGGATTTTTGTTCTGGGCTGATAAAATTGAAAAAAATGCGAAATATAAGGTTTTTATCGGGACGAGACGCCAACGAAACGGATCCGGTCTACGGCATGCCGTGCGGTTGCGGAATACCCCGAAGCGGGATAGGGCGAGCCCCCCGGATGCAGGGGACGCTCAAATGCCCTCTGCCGCAGCGATGCCTGCGCGACGGCGCCGGGGCGGGCGGCCTTTCTGCAGAAAGGGGTTTGAGATATGGGTTGTTCTGGGTTCACAACACCCACCATACACTCTGGCGGCAGGGGAGTAATAGCCCCCGCCGCCTCATCCCCTCCCGTATATTCCCGTAACCTCAGAAAACTCCTGCATGGCCTGCTCCCCCGCCTGCTCCGGCCGGAGCCGCCACTCCCAGTTCCCCTCCGCCGTGCCCGGGCGGTTCATCCGCGCCTCCTCACCGAGGCCGAGGATGTCCTGCATCGGGATGATCACGGTCTCGGCGGGGGAGAGCATCGCCAGGCGGATGAAGATCCGGTGAATCTGATCGGCGCCGACTGGTCCCCCGATGTAGCGGAATAGGAGGTTCTTCTGGTCGTCGGAGACCTCATGCTCGAACCACCCCCTGACCGTGTTGTTGTCGTGCGTCCCCGTGTAGGCGACGCACCCGTTCGTTATGTTGTGGGGCGCATGAGGGTTCCTTGCGACGTCGCCGGAGAAGCCGAAGATCAGGATCTTCATCCCCGGGAACCCGAAATGGGCCATCATCTCGTGGACGTCTGAGGTGATGTAGCCGAGGTCTTCGGCGATGATGGGGAGGCACGACCTGCCCGCGTGAAGCAGGGTGAAGAGGTCCCGGCCGGGTGCATCGACCCAGCGCCCGTTCTGTGCAGTCGTATCCCCGGCCGGCACCTCCCAGAACTGCACAAACCCCCGGAAGTGGTCGAGGCGCACCCGGTCGACGAGGGCGAGGGTGCGGTCGATCCGGCTCTCCCACCACGCGAATCCCTGCGCCCGGTGCGCATCCCAGTTGTAGACCGGGTTTCCCCAGAGTTGCCCGGTCGCGCTGAAGAGATCCGGGGGGACGCCCGCGACGACCGCCGGTTTCTTATACTCGTCCAGTTTGAAGAGTCCCGGGTTCGCCCAGAGGTCGACGCTGTCGTAGGTGAGGTAGATCGGGATGTCCCCGATGACCTGGATGCGGCGCTCGCGGCAATGGTTCTTGAGCACCTTCCACTGGCGGTCAAAGACGTACTGGAGGAACTTCTCCCGGAAGATTCGGTCAGCAACTTCGGTGCCGTGCTTCCGCAGCGCCTCCTCGTGCCGGTCCCGGATCCCGGACGGCCAATCGCCCCAGGCCTTCCCGGGGAACCGGTCCTTGAGGGCGACGAAGATGGCGTAATCGTCGAGCCACGAGACGTTCGCGGCCGCAAACTCCTTGTAATGAAAGTCCCCCCCGTGCTCTTTGAACCGCTCGAACGCCCGGTCGAAGAGGCCATTTTTGTAGTCGAGGACCGCCTGGTAGTCAACCCGGTCCCCCGGGAAGCCGGGCGGGTCCCTTATCTCCTCCGGGGGAAGGAGACCGTCGATGACCATCTGCTCGGGGCTGATGAGCCAGGTGTTTCCGGCAAACGCCGATGTGCTCTGGTAGGGCGAGTTGCCGAAGCCCGGGCATGTCGGGTTGAGGGGGAGGATCTGCCAGTAGCGCTGTCCTGCCCCGGCGATGAGGTCCACGAACCGGTGCGCCGCGGGCCCGAGGTCGCCGATGCCGTACGCCGATGGGAGCGACGTGATGTGCAGGAGAACCCCGCTGCCCCGCTTGTTCATGCCCTGATCCTCCTTACGTCACCCTCACGCCGAGGCATGCCGCCGCCTCCCGGAAGGCTTCTGCCCACCGTTCTGCATCCCCATCACCCCGGCCGGCACGCTCCTGCATCCCGGCATACTGCCCGCGCATCCCGATACAGGCGTTCTGGCTCTCCCATAGAGTGAGCGAGAGCCCAAAAACTTTCGCACACCCGGCGATGCGGACGACCTCCTCAAGCGGCGCCGGATCCTCCGGCCGGGCCGCCGCGGTCCCGGCAGAGAGCGCGATCCGCCTGCTTGCCGCCTCGCCGAGGGCCGGAAGGTCGGGCCTGAGGTTCTTCGCCTGCATCTCCCCGGCGAGCGCCGAAAAGCGGTCCGGGTCGGGGCACCCGGCTTCAAGCATCGCGAGCAGCCGTTCGGTGCAGGCGTGCTCCCGGAGTTGGGCGGCAACCCCCGGTTCGGGGATCCCGAGGTCCTCAAGAACGCGAAGCAGCGGGGCCGCGTCGCGGTAAACAGCGCAGACGGCCGACCCGATGCCGGGGAGAACCCGGCAGGCGAGCGCCCACCGCTCCTCGTCGGAGAGGTCGTTGGCGGTGTAGACGCGGGCAAAGGCCCCGGATACGGCTCCTGCGGGATCGGGGTCCATCACCCCCTCCCACGCCGCGTGGAGCGCCTCATCGCCGCCGGTCTCGCGCACGCCGACGACGACCCGGTCCATCCCGGCAAAGAGCACGACCGCATCAAGGAGCGCCTCATCGCCCGTCACACGGGACAGCACACGGACGGTCCCGCGGAGGCTCTGCCGGCCATCGGCGCCCGACCGGTAGCGCCAGTCTCCGTGGGCGGCGTACATCCCCGACGCGACCGCGAGGGGTTCGAGGTCGAAGAGCGCGTAGAGGGCTGCCCCTGCCCCGAGCCGGGCGAGGTCCGTCGCCGCCGCCGGCCGGACCAGGGCCTCGTAGACCGCAGCGCCGGTCGCATACTCCGGGTCGTTTGACGGAGCACGGCGGAGGATATCGATGAACGCGGACTCGAGGTCAATCCCGAGGACCTGCCGGGCAAGGTCCATTGCCCGGCTTGCGTGCCGCATCACCTGGACGCTCCCCGGCTCCGTTATATCGTCAAAGAACCAGCCGCAGCTCGTCTGCATCAGCATCGCCTGCCGCTCCAGCTCGAGGAGAGCAAGCACCCGTCGCCGTCCGCCGGCCGAGGGGTCGCGGAGGGCGTGCCGCGAGAAGAACGCCGCCGCGGCTTCGTCGGACCACCGGCCGAGGACGAGGCCGACAGCATCGTCCCGGACCTCCGCGGGGTTGCCGACGAGGGCCGCGAGCGCCTCTGCGGCCCGGGGGGCAAGTGCGTCGCGGACCATGTCGACCGCCTCCCGGAGCGGCCTGCGCCACGCCTGCGACCAGCCGGGGTGCGCCCCGCTGTGGCACCCACACTCACCCTGCCAGCGCCCGAGACCATGGGTGCAGCTCCAGGACGTCCTCTCCCGGACGACGACCTCGTGCGTGGGCGGATGCGCGTCGAGGTACTCGCCGTAGACCGTGAGGCGAGCATCACCCCGCGCCTCGATGGTGCGGAGACAGTAGGCGAGCGCCATCTCTCCGAACTCGCGGTGGTGGCCGTAGGTCTCCCCGTCGGTCGCGATATGCACGAGTTCCGGGCGCTCTCTCCTCCGGGAGAACGCGCCGAGCAGCCGCCCGGCGAACCGCCGCCCGTCGGAGAGCAGGTCGCCGAACGCGACGTCGCGGGCGATCGCCCCGTCGTAGAAGAAGACGGCGATGTTGCGGCCCGAGGGGAGGCGGCAGACGTAGGGCATCCGTGTCTCGACCCGGCCGCCGGAGACGTCCGTCCAGTCCTCCGCCCCGATCACCCGCACCCTCCCGGCCTGGTGAGGGGCAAGGACCGTGAACCGGATCCCGGCCTCCGCCATCAGGTCCAGGGACTCGATATCGACCGCCGTCTCCGGGAGCCACATCCCTTCAGGCTCCCGGCCGAACCGTGCAGCAAAGTCGCGGACCCCCCAGATAACCTGAGTCCGTTTCTCCTCCCGGGTTGCAAGCGGCATGATGATGTGGCTGTAACAGGAGGCGATCGCGGGCCCGTGGCCGGCGTAGCGCTCCCGGCCCTCCCGGTCGGCCTCGATGATCGCTCCGTAGACCCCCGGGCGGTGCCGCGCGAGCCAGGAGAGAAGCGTCGGTGCGGCCGTGAAACTGATCCTCGCGTAGGTGTTTGTGATCTCCGCGATCAGGCCGTCCGCATCAAGTATGCGTGCGGCGGTGTTCGGGGCGTAACACTCCGCGGTCACCCGTTCGTTCCAGTCGTGGTAAGGCGCGGCGGACCGCTGGACCTCGACACCGCCGGACCAGGGGTTCTCCCGCGGCGGCTGGTAGAAGTGGCCGTGGATGCAGACGGCGCGGTCCACTGTCACGCCCCCTCGGGAACGAAGATGACTGCGCCGAGCGGGGGCAGGGTAAGCGGGAGCGACCACGGCCGGCCGTGCGCCGGGACCCGCTCCGCCTCCACCCCACCGAGGTTCCCGACACCGCTCCCGCCGTACTCGACCGCATCGCTGTTGAGCACCTCATTCCAGAACCCCCCGAACGGGACGCCGATCCGGTAGCCGTAGCGCGGCACCGGGGTGCAGTTGCAGGCAACGAGGACGACGTCGTCGGCCGACCGCCCCCGCCGCAGGTAACTGACGACGCTCTTCTCCACATCCGAGAAGTCGACCCACTCGAACCCCCCGGGGTCGGCGTCCCGCTCGTGGAGGGCGGGCTCCCGCCGGTACAGCCGGTTTAAGTCGGTGACCCACCGGAGGATCCCCCGGTGGGAAGGATACTGCAGGAGGTCCCACGCAAGCCCGGCATCGTGGCTCCACTCCGACCACTGCCCGAACTCAGCCCCCATGAAGAGGAGTTTCTTCCCCGGGTGCGTGAACATATACCCGTAGAGGAGGCGGAGGTTCGCCCGTTTCCGCCACTCGTCGCCGGGCATCTTTCCTGCGAGCGAATTCTTCTCGTGGACGACCTCGTCGTGCGAGAGGGGGAGGACGTAGCGCTCCCGGAACGCGTACCATATGCTGAACGTGAGGAGGTCGGGTCGGTACTTCCGGAAGACCGGGTCGAGCACGAAGTAGTCCAGGGTGTCGTGCATCCAGCCCATGTTCCACTTCAGGTCGAACCCGAGCCCCCCGGTCGCGGTCGGGGCGGTCACCCCCGGCCAGGAGGTCGC
>JALNXI010000082.1 GCA_023230425.1 Methanoculleus sp.
CGAATAAGGACGACTTTTGAACCGTCAACCTTCGCACCGATGAAAGTGCAGCCCTGTGCCCCGCAAGGGGCCCCAGCTGCAAGCCCCCTCCGTTAGGGGGGGGTAGTTGACGGGCCTACGCAACTCGAACCTTCGGTGCTCAAACTCTGGTTTTACTGAAACTCCGCTTACCCCCATGTACGGATTGCGTGGGGATATCGCCACGCACTACCCCCGCCCCTGGGGGCGGGGGAGGAGGCCGGAGGCCGGGCGGGGTGGGGGGTACAGGTATCTCCTTATGAGATTGAGACAGGGGAGGGGGCATGCCCCATAGGCGTTAACTTACCAGATGGGTGTAATGAATTCTCGTTGATACCGTCAAGTATCAGGCAATCGGCGAGTTCTCATCTATGCCCTGAGGCTGTCCTTTTCCAGTGAGATTCCCGTGATCACTATCGTTTTCAGAGGAGGAGGACTATTGCCGCACACCACCAGAACCGTGTGGCTGATAATCCATCAAATCAGCCACATTTCACGGAATAGGGCATTATCCTCTCGAATCCTCATGGCTAAAGTTAGCGCATATGGGGGCATGCCCCCTCCCCGCGAGCCGCCTCCCCCATGGCGATACTCCCACGGTCCCGTGTCCTGGGATCTCTCACGGTTATGGCGCGTGTTCGAGCTTGAGATGTTACCCTGGTTTTGAATCGCGACGATTCGTCAGAACTGGAGCAGGAGCACGGTCAGGTGCGAATTGCACTGTTCGCTAAAAATCCGTGGATGGGATTCTACTGTCAGAGGGGTACCGGGATGACCTCAAATACTCTCTGCGTAACGGTTCCTCCTCCAAACCAGCACCCCGGGGCCATGCCTCGCATGGAGATGCCCGGAGCACGAATAAGAAAAATGGTATAGTTATTCTTCGATGAACTCTTTGAGCCGCGCGAAGAGGTACTCCTGCACCTCTTCGACGACCTCTCTCTTGCCGCGGAACGCCAGCAGTTCTCTTGCGTCCCCGTCCATGTTTGCAAACGACAGTTTCTGCGACCGCCGCACCACTTCCACGTCGTACTTCTCGACGACGTCGTAGATCATCTTCCGGGGCACGCCCGGGGGAACAAGCATATCGTAGAGTTCTTCTTCAGCCATCGTGTACCATATCCTACTTTCCTATTTTGATCCGGCGGGACATAATACATGGCCCTCCCCGCACGCCGCCAAGCGGGGCCTTCGGTTTTCCGAGCGAGTTCATGCACCGCCCCATCAGCGCGGCTCCCCGGGCAAGACCGTCGTCCACGAAGACCAGGTGGTCGTTCGGGGTATCGTAGAGGTTCCTCTCGGTGATGCCCGCGAGGATGTACTCGGGTTTCCTCCCCGATATCGCCGCCCGCCCGGTGAACCCGATCGACGAATTCGGCGGGACCATCCCCCTCTCGATAGCGACATCGATGAGCCGGAGCGCCATCCTCGCGCAGACCCGGTCGACGACCTCGGTCAGCATGCCCATGCCGTACTTCTCGTAGATCTCATGCCCGATCTCCTCGAGAGCCGGCGTCCCGCTCCCGTTGACGCCCGAGTCGCACCCGATAAGGGCAACGCCCGACCTATCGGCCACCTCCGCGCAGACCGGGACCCGTCCGAACCTTGTCCGGTCAGGGGGGACGATCCGTATATCGATGTGCTCGTGGCACCGGTCGACGTAATCCTCGACGACGGAGCGCTTCCTGCCCCCGAACGCGCCCTGGATGCTGTGGTCGCCGAAGAGGTCGAGAGCCGTCCCCGTCCGGTTCTTCACAAGCCCGGTGCCCCGGACGATGGCATCCGGTATGGCACCTGCAAGCCCGCAGAAGTTCCCGGTCGTCTGAGCGAACGGGTTCGGCTCATCCGGGGCGACGTCGCCCGTTATCCGCCCGTCAAGCGTTGTCCCGAAGTCGATGGATATGCAGGGGTTCCGGAAGTCGACCGATGTCCACTTGGCGCCCTCCTTAATGCCCGCCATCGCAAGTTCCCCTTCCATCTCGTTTGCCACCATCTCGACGCCGGTACACCCGACCGGCGGCACGACGCCGGCCACCGCACCGACGAAGACCACCCGGTCGGCGAACGAGAACTGCCGGAGTTTCGGCGGGAGGTTGTCGATCGACATCGGCGGCGTCATCTTCCGCGGGGGGACCCCGGCGGCGAGGCAGCCGTTCGCCAGAGCAATGACAAAGTCCCCGACCTGGTCGGGAGAGTCCATCGCCGCCACGACACCGGTGCTCCTGACGACGAAGTCCAGATCGTCCTTGATGCTCAGGTGAGCATCTCTGTGGCACTGGATAAGTGTATCGCGCACCAGTTCCGTGACCGATTCCCTCGTCAGTTCCGTGCCGTCAAGGGTTGCCCCGAAGATCGTCTCGCCCGGTTTTGGCCGCCGGACGTCCCGACTCATCGTCACGGTCTTGTTGATGACATAGGACCTGCCCGTCTCCAGGTTCGTGCCGGTCAGGATACACTTTGTCGTAGTATTGCCCATCTCAACAGACGCCACGATAAAATAGGGCTTCACCCGGTACTCGGGAACACCTTCCCCCGGTCCGTGGGAGAGCGACGGCGGAGGCGGGCTTTCGACGATGTGCGGTGTAGGTTTGAAGAAGCGCTCCAAAAAACGGGCACACATAGTAGTCTTTTCCCTGTCTGCCTGCTTATATTTTTCTATACCAGGGTAGGCGCACAGAACGCGGCAGGAGGGGCGGTCGCCGCGGGGATCCTTTCCCGGGGACCGATGGCCGTATACCGCCCCTGCAGGAGGCTTTTGCCGATTTGGCCAGGGGGAGTTGCCGTCCGGGGCATACCGGGTTTGGTGCGGGTGTCCGGCTCACCCCCAACGGATTTAGCCGGGGCTCTCGGCAGAGTTCTTATATATCGATAGTGCGGATAATCACGTTACCGGAAAGGTTCTGGCGCTTCGCCGCGCTCGTTCCGCTTCCAGGAAGAGGTGAACCGTATGGTTGCACTTTCAAACGAGATTAAGGAAATATTAACCAGAACCAAAGTCATGCCCATGGCCACCGCATCGAAGAGCGGCATACCGAACGTGGCGCCGATGGCATCGATACAGCTCGTGGGCGACGATACCGTCTGGATCATGGACAACTACATGGTCAAAACACTGGAGAACCTGAAGGAAAACCCTGTTGTGGCCCTCTACTTCTATGACGTGGAGTCCAAGCGCTGCTTCCAGATAAAGGGGGCGACAGAGATCAGGACGTCCGGCCCCGAGTACGAGCAGTTCCGCGACCGGGTGAAGACAAAGAGTGACAAATACCCGGCGAAATCGCTTATCATCGTAAAAATTACCGATGTCTTCGAGTGCACGCCGGGGAAAGAGGCCGGGAAGAAGGTGCTGTAGGCACCCCCTTCAACACTTCTTGAGGTTTTTGAGCAGGCGCGCCTGCAGCCCAAAGTAATTCGAGAACCCAACAGCGTGGTTCTGGTCGATCGTCGTCGAGTCGAAGGAGACGAGGTCGTCCGAGTAGAGCCCGACATCCGAGCTCCGGCCGAGCACCTTCACACTGCCCTTATACAGACCGACGTCCACGGTGCCGCTGGCCCGCTCCTGCGTCTTGTCGATGAATGCGGTAAGCGCATAGAAGAGCGGTTCGTGCACGAGCCCCATATAGGCGAGCTCGGACCACTTATCATCGACGATATGCTTGAACGCTATCTCCGAACGCGTCAGGACGAGGCGTTCAAGGTCGCGGTGCGCCGCGAGGAGGACGGTCGCGGCCGGGTGCTCGTAGATCTCGCGGGCCTTCAGGCCGAGGATCCGGTCCTCGATCATATCGTTGCGGCCCACACCGTTCCTGCCGGCGATCCGGTTCATCTCCCGGATCAGGGCAAGGCCCGGAAGCCTCTTCCCGTTGAGAGCGACCGGGACCCCCTTCTCGAACTCGATCCTGACCTCCTCCATGACGTCGGGGGCCTCCTTCGGCGATACCGTCCAGGCGTAGATCTCCTCAGGCGGGTGGAAGGCCGGGTCTTCGAGCCTGCCGCCCTCGATGCTCCGGCTCCAGCAGTTCTCGTCGACGCTGTAGGGGTTCTCCTTCCCGACACTCACCGGGACGTTGTGCTCCTGCGCGTAACAGATCTCCCACTCGCGGGTCAGGTTCATCTCCCGCATCGGTGCAACGATATCATACCCGGCGGACCTGAAGATAAAGTCGAACCGGAGCTGGTCGTTTCCTTTGCCGGTACACCCGTGTGCGATCTTTGAAGCGCCTTCCTTCTCTGCGACCTTCACGATCTCTTCGGCTATCAGCGGGCGGGCGAGCGCCGTGCCCATCGGGTAGCCCTCGTACGACCCGTTCGCCTTGATCGAGGGGAAGAGGCAATCTGCTACAAACTTCTCCTTCGCATCGATGGTGTAGTGGTTATCTGCAAGCATCCGGCCCTTCTCTGTTGCCCGGGCTACCTCCTCCTCGGGCTGGCCCACGTCGACTGCAACGGTGACAATCTCGGCAAACCCGTAGTGCTCGCGCAGGAGGGGGATACAGACGGAGGTATCGAGACCTCCCGAAAACGCTAGGACGACTTTTCCCTTTTCCATGTTACTGATCTCCGCGTTCCTGGTATCTGTCTGACAGCGACAGCCTGGAGTAATCTACAATAGTACGACCTCTCACCCAATAAAAGAATGGTATGGATGGGCGCACCAGCGGGAACGGGAACCATTTCCGGTATTTCCGGAGGTCAGAGGTGCCGGAGAGCCGGTGTGCTGAGGTGCATGGAACATCCTCCGTGACAGCCCCCACAACCCCGGAGCTCTCCTGTGCGGCCGGGGCTCCCGGGGCAGGGCGTCGGGGAATGGGATCCGGCAGAATGGACATTATACCGGAGATAGCCGATAAATTAGCGATAAATTGCAGGATAGCGGACATGGCTATATTCTATCTTAAATTACACAGCAAAATTTCGGAAAAACTCAAATTCCCCTTAATATTGGGCATTTTTCAAAAACAAAGATTATAACAAAGATGAAATAGAAATCGTGAAGCTGGAGGGTTCCGTTATTTTTGAGAAGTTATCCAGAGAAGATTCAACATCGTTACAACCAATCGTCAGTGTGAAGGGCCTGACCAAGGTATTCGGCCAGGATCCCGAGAAAGCACTGGCACTTCATCGGTCCGGCTGCTCAAAACAGGAGATCCATGAAGAGACCGGTGAGACACTGGCCCTCAATAACGTCTCATTTGAGGTTATGCCGGGCGAAATATTCGTCCTGATGGGACTCTCCGGGAGCGGAAAATCGACTCTTCTGCGCTGCATCAACCGGCTCATCGACCCTACCGAGGGTGAAATACTGATCGACGGCGAAGATATCGTCGGTATGAGCCAGGAAGAACTACGAGCGACCCGGCGGCGCAGACTGGGCATGATCTTCCAGAACTTTGCTCTTCTCCCCCATCGGACGGTTCTCGACAACGTCGCCTTCGGCCTTGAAGTCCAGGGCATCCCCGAAGATGAGCGCTGCCGAAAAGCCGAAGAAGTCCTCCGTATGGTGGGGCTTGGCGGCTACGGGGCGAGCATGCCCTCCCACCTCTCCGGCGGCATGAAGCAGCGGGTCGGGCTTGCCCGGGCGCTCACCAGCGACCCGGATATACTTCTGATGGACGAGGCGTTCAGCGCCCTCGACCCGCTCATCAGGAGGGACATGCAGGATGAACTGCTTGAGATCCAGCAACGACTCTGCAAGACGATCATCTTCGTCACCCACGATCTCGATGAAGCCCTGAAACTCGGCGACCGCATCGCCCTGATGAAGGACGGTGTGATCGTGCAGATCGGCACACCTGAGGAGATCCTGACGAACCCGGAGAACGCTTACGTTGAACGGTTCGTCGCCGATGTGGATCTGACGAGGGTGCTCTCGGCAAGCGACGTTATGCGCCGCCCCGAACCGGTTGCCCAATGCACCGCAGGGCCAAGGGTAGCCCTGCACCTCATGGAGGAGCATGACATCACAGGGATATTCGTCGTCACCCGCCAGCGCCTGCTCCGCGGGCGGGTGACGCTCGACGACGCTGCCGAAGCCGTCAGGGAGGGGACGCCAATGAAGGATATCCTCATCACCGATCTTCCCGTTGTGGCTCCCGATGCAACGCTATCCGACATCATATCGCTGATCACCAAGAGCCCCTACCCTGTGGCGGTTGTGGACGGCGCAGGCAGGCTCAGAGGGGTCATATCACGCGGCGCCATCCTCGCGGCTCTGGCACGAAAAGGGGAGGATATTCGTGCAGTTGCCTAAACTTCCCGTAGGAGAGGCCGTCGAGATGCTCGTCGACGGGATCGAGGAGTACTTCGGCTGGCTGCTTGACGGCGCCAGTGAAGGGCTGCGGTACCTCGTGGGGGGATTTGAGGATCTCCTTCTCTCCATACCGGCACCCGTCCTGATCCTCCTCGCGAGCGCGCTGGTCTGGTTCGTCACCCGGCGGGATATCAGGCTGGCGGGACTCACCGCGCTTGGCCTGTTGCTGATCTGGAACCTTGAACTCTGGGATCTCGCGATGCTCACCCTGGCACTCGTCATCATATCGACGATTCTCGCGCTTGCTATATCGATCCCGGTCGGGATCGCCGCTGCGGGAAGCGAGCCGCTGAACGCCGCTCTCCGACCGGCCCTCGACCTCATGCAGACCATGCCTTCGTTCGTCTACCTCATCCCGGCGGTGATCTTCTTCGGGCTTGGGAGCGTCCCCGGCATCATCGCGACGGTCGTCTTTGCTATGCCGCCGGCGCTGCGCCTCACCAATCTCGGGATCCGGCAGGTGCCCCGGGAGTTGATCGAGGTTGCGGACGCTTTCGGCACCACGCCCCGCCAGAAACTTTTTAAAGTGCAGCTCCCGGTCGCGCTCCCCACCATCATGGCAGGGGTGAACCAGTGCATCATGCTCGCCCTCTCCATGACCGTCATCGCATCGATGATCGGGGCGGGGGGGCTTGGCTACCAGGTGCTTGTGGGTATCCAGCGGGTGGATATCGGTATGGGGTTTGAGGCAGGGCTTGCCATCGTGATCATAGCGATCATACTGGACCGGATCACCCAGAACCTTGTGCCGCAGCATGAGAACCGGTGACCCGTTCAGGGGGGAGCGGCTCTGTTGAAATCCTGTTTCGGTCCTGGCGATCGTCGCCACCCACGATGAGGTGGGTGCCGGATTCGGATGTTCCCCGGGCTTGTCCCCGTGCAGTGGACCGTGGTTGCTATCGCCACGGGGGGAGGGGACAGGGGCAGTGCGTGGGGATCCCGGGGAAAATCCGTGCCCGGGTGTGGCCCGGAATTGCGACCTTCCGGAGCGAACAGGTGGGGTTTCAACAAAGCCGGGGGAGCCGGAACTCCACATGGCCGGGCTCGAAATACTATCTGGCCGCCTTCTGGCGGCAACCAACTACAAGGTGAAGAAATGATTCAAAAGAAAGGAAGTTTACTCGTACTGACAGGTATCGTTCTGATGATCTGCCTCCTCTCCGCCGGTTGCACCGGCACACAAGGAGCAACTGAGCCTGCAAAGAAGATCAGCATCGGTTACGTCACCTGGGACTGTGCCATCGCGAGCACGAACGTCATGAAGCAGGTCTTTGAAGAAGCAGGGTATGCCGTCACCCTGGTCGCAGTCGACGCAGGGCCGCTCTTTCAGGCGCTTGCCCGTGGCGATGTCGACTTTACGACGACCGGATGGCTCCCGCACACCCATGAACACTACTGGGAGCAGTACGGCGACCGGATCGATTACGTCAACGAGAACATCCCCGGAGCGGCACGCATTGGGCTTGTCGTCCCAACCTACGTGACCATCGATTCGATTGAGGAGTTAAACGGCGTCTCCGGCCGGTTCGGCGGCAGGATCGTCGGCATCGAGCCCGGTGCCGGCATCATGACCCGGACCGAGCAGGCCGTTGCGGATTACGGCCTTGATTACAATCTGGTCGCAAGCAGCAGTGCAGGCATGACAGCTGAACTCAGCTCCTCCATCAACAAAGAGGAGTGGGTCGTGGTGACAGGGTGGTCGCCGCACTGGAAGTTCGGCCGCTACGACCTCAAGTTCCTTGAAGACCCGAAGGGCGCCTACGGCGGGGCCGAAGATATCGTGACCCTCACGAGATCGGACTTAAAGACTGATGACCCGGAGGCCTACGGCATCCTGACCCGGTTTGAGTGGACCGGTGAGGATATTGCCTCAGTCATGACCGATATTGCGGGCGGCATGCCTGAAGAGGAGGCCGCGAAGGCATGGATCGATGCCAACCCCGAGACGGTCAAAGTCTGGCTCGGGGAGGAATAATCCCTCTTTTTCTCAAAGCACCGGCCTGGATCGCCCCGTTTCTTTCTGTGTCCATAGCCGTTCCCTCATCCACGTTCAGCCCGGGCGAGCATGGGGACATGGATGCCGCGCACAGTCTGCGGTCCACAAGCGGGAGCAACGAGGCGATAACGATGAAGGGAAATGGGTTGTGTGGAG